>JANOIK010000427.1:0-3461 GCA_031407585.1 Planctomycetota bacterium
AAAATCGCGGCGGCGACCCCCGTGAAGGCCGCCAGCGAAGCCACTACAATGTCTGCCCGTGCCGATGGCGGCGCGTTGAACTCACTTCCGACCGTTGCCCGCGACAGGCGCCCCTCGATATGGCCATTCTTCTCGATCCCAATGACGAAGCCGCGACCAACGGTTCACCGCACCCAACGCCCATGAAGCCGAGCGCCGGCCGCGGCATACCCGAATCCCGGCCCTCGCACGACGCCCTCCGCGCCGACTTTTGGACCGACGCGGCGCCGAAACGCTTGCGACGAGGTGAGGCCGAGCCCGAGGCCGCGTGGGACGCTTACTGGAGCAAGCGCTCGGCGGCGGCCACGGTGGCCCGGCTAGTCCACTCCGACGGCACGCCGCTGGTATGGGGTTGGAACCGTGCCGCGCTCACCGAAGAGTGCCGCGCGCTGGTCGACATTGCGGACAACCTCGCTCGCGGCGCGAGTCCCGCGAAGTTCGCCAAGGGCAAGCGGCAGGCCGCCCTGCACGATGCCGTCGCGATGTGGCTGGAGTCGGCGCGCGACGGCGACACGAATGTGAGCTTCGCCCTTGGATGCCTCGCCGCGGCGCACGTGCTGCACCAACTCGGCGCTGAGATCGGGCCCGAGCTGGGTTGGCCGCTCGTCGATTTCCTGGCGGCGACCGCCGAGGAAGCGCGTCCATGGGAAGCGAGCGCTGCCGACGCGGCGGGTTCGGTGCTCGCGCAGCAGTTGGTTGCGGGCGAGTTGCCGCTCACGCTCGCGTATCTTTTTCCCGAAATGGCGCCGCTCGCCGCGCTAGCTCGCGTCGGCCGCCAACGCCTTGCCGAGGGACTTGCGGAGCTGACTGGCGATCAGGGCCTGGTGCGCGCGGGCCATCTCGATTCCTCCCGCGGCCTCGTGGCGTGTTGGACGCGCTGCCGCGCTATCGGCCAACGATTGCCGAAAGGCGCCTGGAACGATGAAACGCAAAAGGGCTTCCGCCGCGTGTTGCGACAATGCCTCCGCTGGACGCGCGCCGCCGATGGGCGGGCGCTGCTGAGTAGCGCCGCGGCGCAAGCTTGGACCGCCGACTTCCTCGCCGCCGCCGTGCGCGAAGGGGGCCGCAAGGCCGATGCCGCCGCGGCGCGCGCGCTGCTCAAGGGTACGTCGCTTGCCGGGGAAATCGCTGGTGAAAAGTGCGACCCGCCCGCCCCCGCCGCGTGGTCCGAAACTACAAATCTCGCCGTGCTGCGCACCGCGTGGTCGCCGCGAGCCGCGACTGTCGCGCTCGATTACTCGACGCTCGGCATGAGAATGGAAATCGCCGCCGGCGGCCATCCGCTGTTCGACGGCGTGTGGACTGCCTCGTCGCGCATCGACGGCCGCCTGGTCAAGCCGACCGGCGTGTGGGAAGAAGTCTGCTGGTTCTCTGACGTCGACGTGGATTATCTGGAGTTGGTGCTCGCGCTCGAAAACGGCGCCCGCCTGGAACGGCAACTGCTACTGGCTCGCACCGATGGCTTCTTGCTGCTGGCCGATCACTTGCAATCGCCCCTCTCCGCGACGCTTGAGCACGAGTGGCAGTTGCCGCTCGCCGAGGGGCTCGGGTGGCGCGGCGAGGAGGAGACGCGCGACGCGACGCTCTCCGTCGCGGGCTGCGATGCGCCGATCGCTCGCGTGTTGCCGCTCGCGCTGCCGGAGTGGCGCGTCGATCCCCGCGTTGGTGAGCTCGTCCAAGTCGACGGCGCCGTACGGCTCGCCCAGCGCACCGAGGGCCGAGCCCTGGCGTGTCCGCTGTTCTTCGACCTCAAGCCGCGCCGCGCCGCGAAGCCGTGCACGTGGCGGCAACTCACGGTGGCCGAGTCGCTGCAAATCCAGCCGCCCGATGTCGCTGTGGCGTACCGCGTGCAGTGCGGCAACGAACAGTGGGCGATCTACCGCTCGCTCGCCCCCCGCGGCAATCGCACCTTCCTCGGCCAGAACACCTCAAGCGAGTTCTACGCCGCGAGATTCCTCGCCCCCTCCGGCGAAGCCGAAGAGCTCGTGCAAGTCGAGGGCTAAAAGTCTTCTTTAGAATTCCTCCGGTCCCCTCCCCCTCGAGGGGAGGGCTAGGGAGGGGGGCAGCGGGGTGTACGCGGCTTGCCATCAATGGCCCTTATGCCCAACGCAAATCTCATCGCCGACAACCTGTCCCGCGTCCGCGAGCGCATCGCCGCCGCCGCTCACGCCGCCGGCCACAACCCCGCCGACATCCGCCTGGTCGCGGTCAGCAAATACGTCGACGCGGCAACCGCCGCCGAGCTTGTAGCGGCAGGCTGCAACGATCTCGGCGAAAGCCGCCCGCAAGAGCTCTGGGACAAAGCCGCATCGCCGCCCCTCGCCGGCGTGCGATGGCACCTCATCGGCCGCCTGCAACGCAACAAAGTTCGCCGCACGTTGCCGCTGGTCGAGCTGATTCACAGCATCGACAGCGAGCGCCTGCTCAAAGAAATCGACGAGCAAGCCGCCGCGCTCGACCTTACGCCACGAGTGTTGCTCGAAGTGAACTGCTCCGGCGAAGCCGCGAAGCAAGGCTTCACTCAGGAAGCCTTGCGCGCGATTCTGCCCATGCTTGCCGGTTTAGCCCACGTGCGCGTCGAGGGCCTGATGAGCATGGCCCCGCTGGAGGGCGATCTCAACGCCGCGCGCCGCACGTTCGCCGCCTTACGCGCGCTGCGCGACAAACTCGCGCTCGCGTGCCCGCCCAATGTCGCACTGCGCGAACTCTCGATGGGCATGAGCGGCGACTTCGAAGCCGCCATCGCCGAAGGCGCCACAATCGTGCGCGTCGGATCGCTGCTGTTTGCAAACAGTATTTGATTCCTCCGGTTCCCTCCCCTTGAGGGGGAGGCCCCCACCAAGAATCTTCCGGCTCCCTCCCCTCGGCGGGGAGGGCTGGGAAGGGGGGACGAAGCGGAGTGGATCATCCACTGTTACGCGTCACCCCTCCCTGTCGCTTCGCGAAAGAGACCCACCCGCGCTCGGGCGACTACTGGTCGCCCGTGCTCGGTGCTCCCTCCCCCTCAAGGGGAGGGGACCGGAGCAATCAAAAAAGCCGGTTACATCCCAATCAGCTTCTTAAACTTCCTCCACGGTCGCGTGTTCGCCACATCCGCGGCGGTCAGCCCCCCGCGGCGGGCCTGCAGCACGCCGTAGCGCATCACCTCGAACCCGTCGACGCCGTGCGCGTCGGTGTTGATCACGATCGGCACGCCGAGCCGCTTCGCCGCGGCGCAATGCAAGTCGTGCAGATCGAGCCGCGCGGGGTTAGCGTTGAGTTCGAGCAACTTCCCCAGGCGGGCCGCGGTCGCGATCACGGCGTCGATATCCACATCGTACGGGTCGCGGCGATTGATGAGCCGTCCCGTGGGATGAGCGATCACATCGACGTGCGAGTTCTCGAGCGCCCCGAGTATGCGGTCGGTGATCTGCTCGCGCGGC
>JANOIK010000437.1:0-2528 GCA_031407585.1 Planctomycetota bacterium
GTCATCGTGATCTGGCAGAGCTTGTCGCGATACTGGCCAAGCCGGTTCGCGTTGAGGCCCGTGACGCCGAGCGCCTTGGCGCCGCGGAGCGAAATCTTCGGCCAATTGTCGAGCGTCGAGTCGCGGCAGTTGCGCGTGACGAGCACTTTCTCCGCGGCGACGAACGCCTGGCCAAAGCGATAGCCGGGGATCAGCGCGTCGTTGTCGAACGCGCCGGAGACGTTGGCGACGCGGAAGTTGGGCCGCTGCTCGGCGACGGCGCCGGCGAGCGTGAGTCCGCGAAGCTCGCCGCCGCCCAGGAAGTGCGCTGCGCCGCTCGCGATGATGCCGCCGTAGCTATGGCCGCCGACAGTGACTCGCTGGGCCATGCTCATCTGTTGGACCACCTTGGCCATGTAGTAGGCCTGGTATTCCGAGTACACGTACTTGATGCGCAGGTTGGCCATGATCAGCTTCCGCAGCGGGAAGAGCGGCTTCTTGATCGCGATCTGCGCCGGCCACGACCAGAACACGAGCCGCTTCTTGCCCGGACAGCAGCGCATCTTGCCGTAGAGCAGCCAGCACTGCTTCATGGCGCCCTTGTCCTGCAGGGTGTTGCCGTGGGCGAAGATCAGCGTGGGCATCGACGCCTCTTGGGCGAGGAACGACTCGAGCGTTTCGCGGACCCAGCGATTGCAGGTCGGGTCCCAATGCTTGATCGAGATGCGCTCGAAGCCTTCGTCGAGGTTATTGCACTTGGGCACGCAACGGGTGTTGAACACCCACAGATCGGGCGACTCGTGGCAGCAGCTCAGGCCGCCGCACGCGCGGAGGTTGCACTCGTCGCATTGGTCTGGAGTGCAGTACTGGGCCGAGGCGACCACGGCGGTGGCCGCCACAATAAGTGCCGCAGCGGCGAGCCGCCAAAATGCCCAGGTCGCTGTCTCGCGAAGTAAGGCGCCGTTCATGGGTCGTGTTCCTGCTCAAACAATGGGGAGGTGGGGAGTGAGGGAGCGAAGGACCGCACGCCTGGAAGACTGGGAGGTCAGCGCAAACTCTGCGGCCATGCAGAAAACTAGGTCGCGTGGCGTAAAAGCAACGCGGCGAGAGGGCGACGTGGGAAAAAAACCTCGTCGCCGCGTCGTCAGAGTTGGCGTAAACCGCGCAACGCGGCCGTTCGTCCCATTTAGCCCCCGGTCAGTGACCGGGGAGTCGAAGTGCAAAGCCGGGCAAGGCCGGCAAGTTGCGCCTATGGGGCGAAACGCGACTGCATGCCGCCGGCAGCGGCGGACGATTTAAGCCGCATACGTGGAACAATCGTTCCGCGTGCGCCAATCGTCACAAAGCGATTCATGCATCGCGACGGCCCGGGGAAGCTGCCAGGATGCGTATCACAATCATGCATCGCCGGACCTTGAGCCGCTGTATCCTCGCGGTCGCGGCGACTGCGGTGCAGCTTTCGTTAAGCGCGGGTCTGCGAGCCGAGGAAGCGCCTTCGCTGGCCGAGGCGATTGCCTACAACGCGGCGGATGTGTGGTCGGGACCGGCACCGGCGTCCCAGCGCGCGTCGTCGGCAAATTACGCACCGATTGCCTTGAACGAAGGCGAAGCGGCGCTCGGCGACGTCGAGCCCGCGTCGGCCGACGTGCCGTGCTCAACCTGCGGCGGCGACGGCGCGGGCATGGCGTATCCATACAACCGCTGTGGCTGCAGCTCGCACGCCTTGTTTCCCTGGTTCTCGGGCCCGGGAACCTGCGACGAGTGGTGCGTCGGGCCGCACTGGGAAGTCGCAGCGGACGGGCTCATCCTGTTTCGCGAGGGCGTGGATTTTGCACGGATTCCATTGGGCGACTTTACGCAGACCCTGGCCGACGACTTCGACTATGCACCCGGCGCCCGGCTGTTCGTCACCGCCTACAACGACCTTCCTTTCGGCCTGCAGATAGGTTACGAGGGCGTGAACGATTTTCACGCCAACGCGCTGTATGAAAACGTCGCCACCGGCGACTCGCGGGCCGTGACCTACGAGTCGAACCTCAACTCGATCGAGGTGAACTTCGTGCGCCGCACAGCGGGAGCGTGGCGGCCCTTCTTGGGGGCGCGGTACATCGAGCTGGATGACGACTTCGTCGACTTCACGACGGATGCCAGAACCGTGCCGCCGCCGGCAGCGCCGGTGGTGTTTACCGACACGGGTCGGAGCGAGTTTCTCGACAACCGGCTGATCGGAATGCAGGGCGGCGCCTTCCGCAACGTGTGGCGCCTCAATCGCTGGCTGACCATCGAGCCGTTCGGCAACGCCGGCGTGTATCTCAACGACTTCAAACGCGAAAATGTCAACAGCACCGTGACGTCGGTGGTCACCGGCGACGATCCCATCACCGCCGCCAACGAGTTCTCGCAGGTGACCAACGAGGTGCGCACGGTGACGACGCAGGAAATCGCGGAGCTGGCGTTCGTCGGAGAGGCGGGCATCACGAGCGTGATTCGGCTCACCCCGTGCGTGGCGCTGCGGGGCGGCTACCAGGTGCTCGCGATCAATGGCGTGG
>JANOIK010000438.1:0-1900 GCA_031407585.1 Planctomycetota bacterium
CCGGCACCTTACGCAACGCGAAGTCGAGTTGGAACCCCGCCTGGTACTCAAAGATGTCGAGCTCCGCGTCGGCGTTGTTGCGCGACACCGTGGCGGCGCCCACCAGCGGGGCGCTCGGCGAGCTGGCGATCGTGCCGTCCGACCGGCCGAACGAGTCGGTTTGGCCGCCCAGGTACGAGCCGCGGAACCCGCCGAAGAAGCTCAGCGGCGAGTCGCCAATCTGGCGGCGGACGTTGATCGCGCTGGTGCCGCCTTCGCCCTGGAAGTTGAAGCCGTTCTGTAGCGTCAGGTTCACGAAGTTACCCGTGGTGAACACGCCGAACGCGAGGAAATCGGAGCGAACGCCAATGTGCGCGTGGCGGGCGCCGAACGTGCCGTCAATCTTCCACTTGCCGGGCTTGAAGCTGCGCACCAGTTCGATGTCTGCCGTGCGGAAGCGGGCTTTGTCCTGCTCAAAAATCGTCGCGAAGTTGGTGCCGACGGTCGGAATCGCCGGATTCGCTGCCGGCGGCGAGTTGGTGTCGTCGGTTCGCAGTTCCCAGTATCGGCCCTGGATCGCCCAATGTTCGCCGAACTGCCGGCCAGCCCAGATGCGGGGGCCGACGCCCCAGACGTCGTTCACGCCGTTGCCATCGACAAACGCCGAGGTCGCAACGCCCGGCGCCGTCGTGTCGCTGAACGACGCCGTGATGATGCCGCCCGAGCGGGCGAACACGTTGAGCACCGTCATTTCCGTGCCCGCGAACCAGAACGGGGTGCGATCCCCGGCGGCCGCGCCGCACGCCATGCACTCGCCGCACTCGCTGCACCCGTCGGCGCAACCGACGTCCATCGTCGCGCAGTCCGAGAGCATGCTGGTGAGCGCAACGTCGTCGGTCGCGAACGCCACGCTTTCCTCGGCGCGGGCCGTTTGCATCATCAGCATCGAAAGCGCCGCGGCAGCGGCTCGGACCAGTCCGTTGGTCTTCACGATAACCCCTCGCCGCACAGCGGCCAGAATGAATTGGAGGCGGGATGGCCGGCCGTCGATCCGCCCGAGGGCCGCGCACATGGAGGACCATCGGAACCCGCGCGCCGCGACATACGGCAAATCGAAATGCTAGCGTCCTCGCCGGAAAAACCGTGAGCGCTTCCGTAGCCGTTAGAGTCGCGCCGCGATCAGCCGATGACGGCGGCCTCGGCATAGCAGCCGAGCACCGTGAGCCGCAGCGACTTCTTGCCCAGTGACGCGAGCGCGCGCTTCACGCGCAGCTCCGTGGGGTGGCCCTGGAACTCCAGGAAGAACAGATAGCGTCCCCGCGCCTGCGGAATGGGGAACGATTCGATCCACGTGAGATTCAGCCGCTGCCGCTTGAAGATCGCCATCGCGTCGGCGAGTGCTCCCGGCTCGTGCGGCGCCTCGAACACGAGCGCCGTCTTGTCCTTGCCCGTGCGCGCCGCGGCCGTGCGGCCGATGATGGCGAACCGTGTAATGTTGTCGGGGTTGTCTTCGATGTTGCGCGCCAGCACGTCGAGCCCGTGGTTCGCGGCGGCTTGCTCGCTAGCAATGGCAGCGGTCTCCGGCTCCGCTGCGGCCAGGCACGCGGCCTCAGCACTGCTGGCAGTTGGCTCGAGCTTCACGCCCGGCAGATGCGCGCTTAGCCAGTTGCGGCACTGCGACAGCGCCTGCGGCTTGCTGCACACGCGGCGAATCGATGCCCGAGGGCCGTGCCCCAACAGGCAGTGGCGAATCCGCAACGGCGCCTCGCCGCAGATCTGAATCGGGCTCCGCGATAAACACTCCAGCGCGTCGGCCACGCGGCCATCGGTCGAATTCTCGATCGGCACGACGCCGTACGCCGACTGGTCGCGTTCGACTTCCTCGAACACCGCCGCGATCGAGCCCACCGGAACCAGCTCG
>JANOIK010000387.1:0-1593 GCA_031407585.1 Planctomycetota bacterium
CGGTGGCCGCGGCGGCCGTGGCGGACGCGGGGAGTTTGGCGGCGGCGGCTTCGGCGGCGGCTTCGGCATGACGAACCTGACCAAGGACGGCGCCCTGGTGATTCCCCCGCCGGGCGGGGCGCCCCTGCAAGGCGACGAAGACCTGCAGAGCCACTCCTGGGTCATCGTGAAGGCCAAGGTGCCGATCAAGTCGCAAGTGAAGGCGTACATGGACGCCCTGGCGAAGGCGCGCGGCTATGTGCCCGCGAGCGATGTGCCGCAGTACATGGGCTACCAGGTGCAGCGGGCCGAGGTGACCGACGCCGGCGATGGCGAGTGGGTCAACCTGGCCAACGTGATTCCCCGAACGCTGATGGCCAAGATGGAAACGTGGCCGATCCAGACGCCGGACGAATTCGTGGCGCCGAAATACAACCACCCGCTGCTCACGTTCCCGCTGCCGCCGATGGTGTTGCGGGCGTGGGACGCGACGGTGACGCACACCGATTTGCCGCTGCCTCCGCCTGAGAACTTCATGGACGGAGAAGGCGGCGGGCGCGGCGAGCGAGGCGGCCGGCGCGGAGGCCGCAACGGCCGCGATAACGACCGCGATGGTGGGGGCAACGGCCGCGGAGACGGCGACGACCTGTTCGAAGAAGCCGCCACGCGACCGACGGCGCCGGCCGGATTCGGCGGGGGACTTGGCGGCGAATTCGGCGGCCGCGGCGGTGAATATGCCGGCGGCGGGGGCCGCGGATTTAGCAGCGAGATGGGCGGCGACTTCGGCGGGCGCGGCGGCGGCTTTGGCGGCGGCGGTCGC
The DNA here is from genome assembly GCA_031407585.1 of Planctomycetota bacterium. Classification (GTDB taxonomy): domain Bacteria; phylum Planctomycetota; class Planctomycetia; order Pirellulales; family Lacipirellulaceae; genus Lacipirellula. The sequence goes on from JANOIK010000387.1 coordinate 800, forward strand.
GTGTCCTCGGAAATGATGGGACGGGGCGAGGGCGGTTATAGCGCCGCCGAGTTCCAGCAATACTCCTGGGACGGCCAAACGCGCTACTTGCTGTTCCGCTACTTCGACATGGATGTGGAGCCCGGCAAGCGCTACAAGTACCGCGTGCGGCTGGTGGTGCAGGACGTCAACGCGGAGCCGATGCAGGAGCTCTATCTCGAGAACGAGGTGATCGAGCGTCGCACCAAAGAGAACAAGAAGTACCGCCTCACCCCCTGGAGCGACCCGAGCCCCGCGGCGGTTGTGCCGCAGGCCGGGCTGGTGTTCGTCGCGGGCGCCAAGCCGTCCAATCCGACGAATTTCAGCGACGAGCCCGAGGCGGAGCTGTTGATCAAGTCGCTCGATACCAAGAGCGCGGCCGAGGTGGCGTTTGCCGATTACTTCACGCGCGGCACGGTGCTGAACCTGATCGGTCAGCAGGCCAAGATCATCTGGTCGAACTCGTTCCAAACGACGGACGACGACGGGAATCTGATCGCGTCGCCGGAGTACGACTTCCGCACGGGTTTGACGCTGCTGGACTTCGACGGGGGCGAGGTGCTCAATGGCAACCGCGATCTCACGGCGCCGGCGCGAGCGATGTTGATGGACGCCGCCGGTCGGTTGTGGATCAAGGCGGAGCTGGATGACGAGACGCCGGTCGTGGAGTACGACGCGTACGCCGAGATGGCCGAGGAGCAGCAGCGCGAGAACGCTCAGCGCGGGGACGGCGGCGGCGGCGGACGCGGCGGCGGCGACCGAGGCGGGGGCGGTGG
>JANOIK010000391.1:0-3977 GCA_031407585.1 Planctomycetota bacterium
CGCCACCGTGCTGCGCGGATTCGTCGAAGTCGCCCGCTGATCAAGCGCGATCGTCGGCTGCAGCCCCTCAATGAGATCAACGTCGGGCCGCTCCATCTGATCGAAGAACTGCCGCGCGTAAGTCGACAGCGTCTCGATAAACTGCCGCTGCCCCTCGGCCAGCAGCGTATCGAACGCGAGCGAACTCTTCCCCGACCCGCTAAGCCCCGTGATAACCACAAGCCGCCAGTGCGGAATGTCGAGATCAACGTTCCGCAGATTGTGCGTCCGCGCCCCGCGAATGCGGATCGCCTCAATGGCGGGAGCAGCCAGCGGCGGCGGGGCGATGGACATGGGCGGGCGGGAACGGCGGCGAATTCGTGAGTCGCGTGCCCCAGTCGATCGCATCGCACCGGGGCCAAACCCGTCACCCTAACAGGGCCCCACGAAGCCGGCAACCGTTGCCGGGATTCTCCGAAACTCGGACCAAGCGACGCCCCACTCGCTGAAAGTCGACGCTCCAACAAAATCTAAGCTCGGCGCGAGCCATCCGACCCTAAGATCCAAGCTCCCTCGAATAATGTCGATACTGCCCCGCACGCAATCGCGCCGTCCTCGCATTCTCCGCGACATAACGCCGCAAATACTCGAACTGCGCGAGGCTCCGAACCAGATGATCGAATTGTTCGCCCTGCCAGAATTCGCCGCTCCGGCCCAAGGCTTTCTGAATGAGCCGCGATGAAAATCGCTTCCACGCTCGCGGTTGCGCAAGGAGCGAATCCGCATCCCGAAGCGCGACAAGGACATGAACGTGGTTGGGCATCACCACCGAGTCCGTGACGATGTACCGATCTTCGTCAAAGTGCAGAATGCTCTCCTCGACAATCCGCGCCAACTCGGGGCGAGCCAGAACACATTCACCTACTCCCAGATCGAGTTGCCTATCCCAAGCGGTAAACATCTGCCAGCGCGCCTTGCTTGCGGCATCTTTCGGAAGCTTGCCAAGCTCAACACGCCAGTCTTCCTCCGAATTGATCCCCAGCCGCGTCAACATCTGTCGACGTTCCGTCGCGATCCTCACTTGCGCCTCCCGCGGCAGCGAATCTGCCGTCCGCCAAGTGATGAAACAGACCGTCCCAGCCTGAGCCCAATGCGGAAGCGTTCTCCACGCAACCGTGAAGTCTTGCTCGCGATCAAAAAACTGCAGTCCGTCCATGACCAACATCGTAAGCTCGCCAATTTCAGAATGCGAGTTTCGGAGAAACTCGCCAACAGTTGCCGGGTTTCTCCGAAACCCGGACCAAGCGACGCTCCATCCCAGCGGCTTTTGCCCGACGCACACGACCGATTCGGCACGAGCCATCCTCACGTATCTGCATTGTGGCGCTGTAAAATTAAAGTGCGTCTCATGCGTTCTCGACTTCAATCTCTTTTTTTCTTTTATTCGACCGATGAAACGTACCTTCATATTCGGAGCAGGCTTTTCCAAGGCGGCAGGGATGCCTCTGGCCACTGAGCTACTGCCGTTGCTGACGGCTCGGCTTGAGCATAAAGAAATGCAAGCGTGGCTGGAGTGGCTCCAAGCGCGCCTCGCTTGGCTCGGCGCCGGCGGTGCGCCGGCGGCACTCAACATTGAGGAGGTATTTCACCTCGCCAATTTTGATGTCGAGTCATTCCGGTTACAACAACATCTGTGCAAAGTTGGACGACTCTACGGCACTACACCGTGGGATACTGCCGAGAAAATAAGTTCGTGGTTGGACTTCCTGGAAGACGCACTTTGTGACGTCATTCTCGAAACCGATGAGGCAGCGGATTTGGCCTCGATAGTCCGTTGGGCGAACCATGTTTCGGATGATGATACAGTTCTGACATTCAACTACGACACGCTTGCAGAACGAGCGCTGCACAAATGTGGCCGTAACTGGCACCACGCAACAGGAGTTGAAAGCTCCGGAATTCCGGTCTGTAAACTACATGGTTCCATCGATTGGATGGTAGCGCCTCGCTGCGACCAATTGGACGCATTCGATCTGCTGTACGACAAACCAAACGAGAACGGCAGTGGCGAAAAGACTGGCGACCGAGAGGACGATTTTCGCTTGTGGCGGTGTACTACGCGCGAGCAATTGCGCAGCTGGATCGATGGCCGCGATCTGCAACGACCGCTGGCGGATTCCGGACTTCGAACCGTCGGCATAGCGGGCCTGGGCGCCTACAAGCCTCTGCACGAAGTTCCCGGTCTTGGTGCGGTTTGGGCCACCGGAATGGGAGCGCTATACAAAGCTGACCACGCGATTGTCGCTGGCTTTTCGATGTCGGATTTCGACGCCATTGCGCGTATGCAGTTTTCAGAAATCGCCATGCGGCGCCGCCAGGATGGCAAGCCGCTTCCCGTGACGGTCATCGACCCTTTTCTGGACGCCCGCGGTGAGGACAGGTTTCGCAGCGTGTTTCGCTATGTGGATTTCGTAAAGCAGCCGCATCAGGCGTTTGACTGGCGTCAAATAGCCTCTTGACTTTCCGGCCCAATACGGGCTTTGCCTAAAAAAGACCTTCTGCCCAAAAATTCGCGCGGCTGCCCAAATAATCTTGCGGGTGGGCTGCACCTAAATTCAGGACGCCAGCCAGACGTCCAGCCCTAGCACGATGGCTACCAACGTCGCGACGATGAGTAGGGTGCGGAGGGAGAACTGTGGCAAACGCAATGGACTTTGCATTAACCACCAAGCCATACTCGCCGTCATCGCCGCCGGCAGCCAGATCGGGAAGTAGATTGCACCGTGTCCCCGCGTGGAGGTGAAACATCTAAAGCCGAGGGTCGTGTGTCCCGGAAAATACTCGCGCAGTTCGTCGTCAATCGGGGTGCAATAATACCCGGCACTAAACTCAGGAGGTGCAAGTGCAATGCACATCTTGCCCAGCACTGCGCCAATACTCACATTGGGCAGTGATTTCCCAATGTGCATCGTGAAGTCGTCGATCCACCAATAGCTCCGCACCCACAGCACGCACAGGGCCACGGCCAGCAGACCGAAGAACACGGACACGGCGATTCGCAGCTTGCGAATTTTCACACCTCTCGCCCCCTAGAACAGCGACTTCACCGAACACCCCACGGCGGCGGCGAACTTCCGTAACATCGACAGCCGGGGATCGTTCGTCTGATTGAGAAACTGCCACGCGGATTTGCGGGCAGACTTTTCGGGATAGCCCATCTTCAGCCCCAGGTCGTCGAGCGTAAGCCCAGACTTCTCGAATCGGGCGCGGACTGCGGCCATTGCTGGATCGAGTTCGGAATCCATGCCGAAAGTCTATAATGGTATAGACTCAACGTCAAATCTCCCTGCCGGACGCATTCGGCCCATCCATGGGGGCTTGCGAATTCATCGAGGAAAAGCGGTATCCGAGGCACTGCTTGCACGGAAGAATGAAATCCAGTATAAAAACCTGAATCTGTTTATTCCTATGCGGTTTACACCGCAGCAGTCGCCAAACAGGAGGTTTTTGACATGCCGCTCTTTCAATTCGCCACGGAGGATTTGGTTGATGAGCAAAGCACCCGCATCTTGGTTGAACCGTTCCGAAAGGAACTGGTCAGTGTGTGGACGAATTCGTTCGCGTGCTGGGATGAATGGCCAGAGGACCATCGGCGTCGCATGTGCGAGACTCCGACCGCGAGGCCGAACGCGATAAATGCTCTGGCCCAATCATTTGCCAGAGAATTCTTCAGTGATCGCGAAGGCGATGGAATTGAACCGTGCGAAGCCATTCCTGGCGTTTTCGCATTTTATATCAATGGCAAAGTGTTGGTTCGTTTCAACGGACTAAACCGCGACTTTGTCGTTAGCTGCCACGGGGCCTCGCCGCTCAAGAAGCTCTATCTAGCCCAGGAGCCAATCCCGAAGTTAAATAACGCGGCTTCCCGCGTGACATGCGGCTACACTCTCGATGCGTCTCGAACAATGATCGAGACTGTCGAGATGTCGCTTCAGGTC
>JANOIK010000402.1:0-2468 GCA_031407585.1 Planctomycetota bacterium
GCCGCGCTGGTGGCCGGCGCCTTCGACGACCGCATCGCGCTGACGATCCCGCACCAGGCCGGCTGCGGCGGCAGCGGGCCAAGTCGACATGACGACAAGCGCGCCGAGACGGTAAAGATCATCGTCAAGGCGTTCCCGCACTGGTTCTGCGACAACTTCGACGCCTTCGCCGAAGACCCCGCGGAGTTGCCGTTCGACCAGAACTGCCTCGTCGCCCTCTGTGCTCCGCGGCCCGTGCTCTTCACTTCCGCGGCCGAAGACCTGTGGTCGAATCCCTCAGGCCAGTTCGCAGTGTTGAAGGCGGCGACGCCCGTCTATGAGCTACTCGGCGTCGAAGGCCTCAATGCAACCGAGTGGCCCCAGGCCGGCGACCCGCTCATCAAGAGTCGCCTCGGCTACTGGATCCGTCCCGGCAAGCACGCGCTCACCCCCGTCGACTGGCAAACCTTCATGGACTTCGCCGATGTCTGGCTCTCCCGTTAGCTGCGACGCGAAGTCTGCGCAGCGGAGCGCGCTCGGGTGGCACGCCCAAGGTCTTCCGCAGGGCGTGGTCCGGCGATCTGCAACCACGCCCGGCGGCGGACCTTCGGGCGTGCCACCCGACCGACGTCTGGATGGAATAACGGCGCCGCCTGCAGGTAGTTCGTTATTTGACGATCTCACGAGCGACGAGCACCTCGCCGCCGTCCCATGTTTCTCGTCGACATCGAACAATGCTGCCGGGAGGAAATTGCCAACGCTCATCTTCGGGATCGTAGTCAACCGTCGGTATCAATCGGAAGTTTCCGTCTCCCAAATCAATGGCCTCCACAGGGCGCAAACAGCGCGTCCCGTCGTCGAGCAGCTCAACATAGAGATTCACGGTTGAGGCCATCAGATATCTTGCGAACAGAATCGCCGTAGGCGGTAAGGAAACCGAACTACTTCTGATACACCCGCACGTAATCCACCTCGAACGTCGCGGGGAACTTCGTCGCCCCCACGCTGCCGCCGTTCATGCCGCCGATCGCCAGGTTGAGAATCATGTAATGCGGCGCGTGGAACGGGTTCATCTTCTCATCGCCTGCGTTGATCGTCTCGGTGAGATCGACCGTGTTGAGCACGCGACCATCGACCGACAGCTCGATGGACTTCTCATCCCAGTCCATCCGCCAAACATGAAACTCTTTCGCCCAGGCGTCGCCGCCGAACTCGGCGAGTCGCGTGCGCGAGTCGTCCCACTTCGCCCGCCAGCGGTTGTCGCCGGCCCACGCGGCGTTGGCCAGCACCATGCCGCGGTAGTACTCCATGATGTCGATCTCGCCGCACGCGGGCCAGCCGCCGTTGCCGAGCGTCCACCACGCGGGCCACAGGCCCGAACGCACGTCGATCCGCCCGCGCATCTCGAACCGGCCGTACTTCCAGTCGGCCCGGCCGCGCGTCAGCAGGCTCGAGGAGGTGTACTCGGCAAACTCGCGGCCGCGCTGCCAGCGGTCGTTCCCCTGCTCGTACCGCGGGTTGGCGATGCGCTCCTTGCGAGCCTCGATCACCAGCAGGCCGTCCTTGCACCGCGCGTTGTCGGGGCGGTACCACTGAAGCTCCTCGTTCCGCACGAAGCCGCGCTCGTAGGTCCACTTCGCCGGATCGGGCCGGCCGTCGCCTTCGAACTCGTCGAACCACTCGAGCTTGTACCCCTCCGCTTCGTAGGCGTCGGCCGCCTTGGACGCGGGGATGGCTTCGACTTCGACGACGGCCGTCTCCTCGGAGTCGCTGTCTTCCGAGTTGCCGTCTTCCGAGTCTTCGTCGTCGGAAGCATCGTCGGACTCATCGGCCGACGATTCCGCGACATCGTCAGCCGCTTCGTCTTCCTCGTCATCCGAAGCATTGCTTGGTTCTTGCTCCGCGTTCTCGTTCGCGTCGTCCGAGGACTCCTCATCGGCGTCATCCGCCGAAGCAATCTCCGCCGCGTCGTCTTCGGACTCGGCTGTCTCTTCGGACTCGCCCTCCTCGTCGGACTCGCCGTCGGCGTCGTCCGCCTGAGCGACCGCCGCCAAACCCTGGGCCATCAGCTCGCCCACAACCTGTCGCACCGCGGCGGTGGGAATAAGATACGACTCGGTCCGCCCCGCGCGGGCGATGTTGAATCCCACGACATGGCCCTCGAGGTCCACCACCGGCCCGCCGCAGTCCACCGGTCGCAGCACCGTGTCGTGCTGCAGGGCCATGGGAAAGCCGAAGCGCCGCACGCTCAGCCGACCACCGAGGTTGTTCTGAAATTCGCTGCGCTCGCCGAAGCCAAACTCCTGGAGCGTCGCCCGCAGCGTGAGCCGCTCGTCGCCGCGCTGGATCTCCAGGGCCACGATGTCGCCAGGGTTGTAGCTGCCGATGATGCTGCGCAGCTCCGTGCCGGTCCGCGTCGGCTTGCCTTCGACGCTCATGATCCGGTCCTTCGCCTGCACGCCGGCCCGCTCGGCGGCACTGTCTTCGAT
>JANOIK010000734.1:0-1520 GCA_031407585.1 Planctomycetota bacterium
TCTCGGCGGGGGCGACGAGGATTTCGATGGCGCGGTGGGCGCCGGTGAGGATGTCGGCGAGCGTGCCGTGGGGTTGGGCGTCGAAGATCGCGGCGACCGATGGCGTTGTGAGGTTGGCGTCGACGAGGACGACTTGCTTGCCGAGGCTCGCCAGCTCGCGCGCTAAGCCGCAAGCGATGGTTGTGGCGCCGATGCGCGGTTGGGCGCCGGTGATGGCGATAAGCGGCGCGCCCGGCGCGAGGTCGCCGTGCTGGTCGACGGCCTCGCGGACGAGTTGGCGGAGGTGGGTGGCTTGATCCATGGCGGCGGATTGCAAATTGGCCAATGGTAATTGGCAATTGCAAATTGGAGAGATTCTGATCGTAACGAGACCGCTTGCTCTGATATTTTCAATTTGCAATGGCCATTGGCCATTTTGCAATTCCGCGACTTTAGCTTGCGTTGATATTAAGGATGAGCTGTGCGAGGCGCTTGGGGGCGGCGGTCGAGATGTCGTCGGGAACGTTTTGGCCGTCGGTGAGGTAACTGAACGGCAGGCCGCAATGGCGCGTGAGCGAGAGCAGCGCGCCGAGGCCGGTGGCTTCGTCGAGCTTGGTGACCAACAGCGAGGTGACGCCGACGGGGGTGAATTTTTCGGCGGCGGAGGCGAGGCTGCGTGCGCTCGCGGCGGCGCTGAGGACCAGGTGGACTTCGTCGGGGGCGGCTTCGGCGAGCATCGAACGGAGCTCCTGGATGCGCACTTCGTCGCGGGGAGAGCGGCCGGCGGTGTCCATGAGCACGAGGTCGAACGTGCGCATCCGCTGCACGGCTTCGCGCATCTCGCGGGGGGTGCTGACGACTTCCATCGGCAGGTCGATGATGTCGGCGTAGGTGCGGAGCTGCTCGACCGCGGCGATGCGGTAAGTGTCGACCGTGATCAGGCCGACGCGGCGGTTCTCGCGGAGGCGAAAGTTGGCGGCGAGCTTGGCGATGGTCGTCGTCTTGCCGACGCCCGTGGGGCCAACGAGCGCGACGACGCGACCGGCGCCCGCAGTGATCGGGATTGGACCGGTGACGCGCAGGTCCTGCTCGATCATGTGGGCGAGTCGGGCGCGCGCGGAGAGCGGATCGTGGAGGTCGACGTGCGGCTCGAGGCGCAGGCGGTCGAGCAGGTCGCGGGCGAGCTGCTCGTCGACGTCGGCTTCGATCATGTCGGTGAAGACGTCGAAGAGCGCGGGAGGCATATCGCGCGTGGGGGAGGAGGCGCGGCTGCGGAGTTGGTCGACGAGGGTTTGGAACTCGGCGAGTTGGGCGTCGAGTAACGACGATTTCGGATTGCGGATTGTGGATTGCGAATTGCGGGACCTTAAGAGGTCATAGGAAGCCAACTCTGGCGCGTCCCCCCTCCCCCGTTGCTTCGCAAACTCTACCGCCCTGCGCTCGGGCGACTTCGGGTCGCCCGTGCTCGGTTGCTCCCATCCCCGCCGAGGGGAGGGGACCGGAGGGTTGGAGTCATAGTCTTGTTGTACGTCGAAGTCTTG
>JANOIK010000746.1:0-6219 GCA_031407585.1 Planctomycetota bacterium
CAAACTTCCGACAAACGTCGCGAGCAAATCCGCCGCCTTGTCGAGATCGTCCAGCGAGCACATCTCCACCGCGCTGTGCATATACCGGTTCGGAATGCTTACGAGCCCCGCCGCGACGCCCCCGCGTGCGAGCTGGATCGCGTTGGCGTCGGTCCCCGAGCCCCGACCGATCGCTTCCCACTGGCAGGCAATATCCGCCTTGTCGGCCGCAGCGCGCAATCCCTCGACCACCAGCGGATTCATATTCGGCCCTCGCGCGATCACCGGCCCGCCGCCGAGCTTCAGGTCGCCGTATTGCGTCTTGTCCATCGTCGGACAGTCGGTCGCGTGGGTCACGTCGACAGCCACGCCGACCTGCGGGTCGATGCCATACGCGCTCGTGTGGGCGCCGCGGAGGCCGATCTCCTCCTGCACCGTCGCAACTGCGTAGACCGCGACGTTGAGCTTGTTCTTCGCCGCCCGTCGGGCCGCCTCCATCGCGACCCACAGCCCCGTTTTATTGTCCATCCCCGGCGAGTTGGCGTACCCGTTGCGCATTTCCTGGTAACCGAGCTCCAACGTCACCGGATCGCCCACGCGAACGATCTCCGCTGCCTCGGTTTGGCTCTTGGCGCCGATGTCGAGCCACATGTCCTTCAGCTTCACGACCTGCTTGCGCTCCTCCTCGTCGAGCACATGGATCGGCTTGCGCGAGATGACGGCGGGGACCGGTCCGCCGGCCGTGTGAATCGTCATCCGCTGGCCGATCAACTGCTGCGGATCCCAACCGCCGATGGGGTTCGTGTAGAGAAACCCGTTCTCGTTGATAAAAGTTACGATCAGCCCGATCTGGTCGGCATGGCCCGCGAACATCACCCGCAGCTTGGCGCCCGGGTTGACGCACGCGATGACATTGCCGTGCAAGTCGGTCCGCACCTCAGCGGCAAACTTGCCCGCGTACTCCCGCACGATGCGCTGCACGGGCTCCTCGTAACCCGAAGGGCTCGGCGTTTCAAGAACCTGCTGGAGAAACTTCTTCGCGGCGGCTTCCATGGGTTTTCCTATCTCGCGTCGTCAGTGGGCAATTACGGAAACATTTCATTCGACGGCGGCCACTCGCCCAGCTCGAGCACATTGCCGTCCGGATCTCGAAAGAACACCTGGCGGTAGCCGTAGTCGGGCAGGACGCGTTCGACGTACTCGATCCCATGTTCGCGCAGGCCGGCGAGCGCTTGATCGAAGTCGTCGATGCGGATCGCGAGGTGCCCCTGGCGCGTGTTGATCGGCGCAGCGAGCGGCGGCTCGAAGGCGGCGTCGTGGATGAGGTGGATCATCACGCCGACCTCGCGGCGGTGCAGCCACGCGCCGCGGAAGTTGAACGACGGCCGGGCCGTTTCGGCGAAGCCAAGCACGTCGCGGTAGAAGCGGACCGCGCGCTCGGGGTCGGCCGTCGGCAGGGCGACGTGGTTCATCAGGCCGGGCTGGAGCGGAGCGGGCGGCATCGGTTGTGAGTCGTCGGTTTTTGGGCGATGAGTGATGGCGGCGCCAGCAGCGCGGGATGGTAATCCGCAACGATTCTAGCGGTTTTCTCCACGACCGTTAACCGCCGGCGCCGATGAAATACCAGCGCCCAGGCCGCGCGCGAATCGTCGCGCGCCTGCGGCGACTCGGCAGGGGGGAAATCCGATGTTCAGCCATCGTCTGCAGCGGGCGGCGTGTCTTGCCGCGTGCTTTCTCGTCACGGGTTGCTGCGGCAGCCTGCGGTGCGGCGGGCCCTCGTGCGGCGACGGCTGCGCGAAGAAAAGCCCCTACGCCTTCATGAAATACGACGGCGGCTGCGAAACTTGCGGCGGCGGCTTCTGCGGTCGCGACGAAGAAACCTGGGGCAGCCCGGGCGCCGGATGCGCGGGGTGCGGCGGCAAGTGTGCGAGCTGCGCCGGCAACTGCTCCAGCGGCGGTTGCGGCTGCGGCAAGCAGTCGCCCTGCTGGCTGCTCAACGGCTTCGCCACGTGCGCTGGGTGCGGCGAGCGTTACTGGAACGAGTGGTACAATGACCCCCCGCGCTGCGCCGAGCCGTGCGATTGCTACGGCAATTGGATCGGCCCCGGGCACGGCGGGTACTATCGGGCGCCGTACGCCACAGACGGGTACATCGTAGGACAGACGCCGGCCGTCGCGCCGCTTGAGTTGGCGGAGACGGAGCCGGCCGAGGGCGTCGAAGAAACAGTCGCCGAGGCGATTGAGCAGAGCGACGCCGAAGTCCAAGCGGCGTTGGCGACTGGCTACGACGACGCAGAGCTCGCCGACGGTCTGCGGTAACGGAGTTACGCGATGCGGAAAAGCGCGCGGGCATTGGCGGTGGTTAGCGCGGCGAGCTCTTCGACGCTCACGCCGCGAACTTTCGCGAGACACTCGGCCGTGTGGCGCAGGTGGGCCGGCTCGTTGCGGCGGATGCTGCGCACCGGCTCCGGCGAGAGGTACGGGGAGTCCGTTTCGATGAGCAGGCGCTCGGCCGGGATCGTGGCGGCGCAGTCGCGCAGCGGTTGTGAATTCTTGTAGGTCGCCATGCCGGCGAAGCTGATGTGCAGGCCCATGGCCATGCACTCCTCCGCCATCGCGGCGTCGCCTGTGAATGAGTGCATGACGCCGCGCAGAGCGCCGCGTTCGGCATGCGCCGCCCGCAGGCTGGCCAGGATGTCCGCCTCGCAGTCGCGCATGTGGACGATGAACGGTAGATCGCGCTCGGCGGCGAGCTGCATGTGGCGGGCGAACGATTCGAGCTGCACGTCGAACGGCGTAAAGTCCCAGTGGCGGTCGAGGCCCGTTTCGCCGATCGCGACGACGCGGGGCAAGGCCGCGAGTTCCTCGATCACCGTGAAATCGTCGGAGCCCGCCTCGGCGAGATAGTTCGGATGGATCGCGACCGCCGCGTAGACGCCGGCATGCCGCTCGGCCAGGTCGACGCACTTCCGGCTGCATGCCGCGGTCGTTCCCACGGCGATGAGCGTCTCGACGCCCGCGGCTCGAGCACGCTCGACCACCGCGGCGCAATCCGCGTCGAAATCGGCCTGGTCGATGTGGGCGTGCGTGTCGAAGAGCATCGCCGCACCAATCCGCGTGAAGGATTGCCGTATCAAGCGTTGCCGTATCCAGCGTTATAGCGTGACTGTCGGCACGTGCACGAGCTCGCGGAGCGAATCGAGATGACCCTTGCTCATGCCGAGCGCCTCTTCGGCCAGCGCTCGCGCCGCCGGCGCGGCGGCCAGTCCGTCGACGATTTGCTGGATCGCCGCGAGATCGAACTCCTGATAGCGCACGGCCGCGGCAATCAGGAAGTCGAGGTCGAGGTCGTGCAGATCCGTGAACTCTATGGGAAACTCGCCGGAGCGCGGCAGGGCGCCGCTGTCGACCACGAGGCGGCTGATGCGTTCGGCCAGGCCGTCCTGGTCGTCGCCGATGGCCGTGAGCGTATCGAGTTCTTCCTCATGCCCCGGCGAAACGTACGGCCGCGACCAGCGCAGGTACTGCACGAACGACCGGCAGTGGATCGCAAGCAGGAGGTTGAGATGGCGAATTACGTCGAGCGTCATCATCCGAGGAGCCCCGCGGTGGCTTGTTGCGCCCAGGGGGCAATGAGGTCGGGCAGGAAGCCGTAGATGACCACCGGCGCCGTGATGGCGAGCACGTACGCCGCCGGCAGGAAGCCGATCTCGACGGGCAGGCTGGTGTCCGGCTGCGGATCGATGCACATCGTCTTGGCGACGCGCAGGTAATACACGAGCGAAATCGCCGTGTTGATCGCCGCGGCAACCATCACGAACGTCAGCAGCGGGCCGCCGGCGTCGTAGAGCGACTGCAGCACGCGCAGCTTCGGCCAGAATCCGGCGAGCGGGGGCAGGCCGATGAGGCTCACCAGGATGAGCGTCAGCGAGATCGCGGCCAGCGGACTGCGGCCGATGAGACCGGCGTAGTCCTTGATTTCTTCGCTGCGCATCGTGTTCCGCAGGAACGCGATGATGGCGAAGGCGCCCACGTTCATGAACAAGTACAGCGTGGCATAGAACAGCATGGCCGCGATGGCCGTGCGCGCGCCCGCGGGGTTGCGATCCGCCATTTCGACGGCTGCCGCGACGGGCATCATCATAAACCCCGCGTGCGCGATCGTGGAGTACGCCAACATGCGCTTGATGTTCTTCTGGCCGTAGGCGGCGAGATTCCCGAAGGTGCAGGTGACGATGGCGACCAGGGCTGTGAGCGTGACGAAGAAACGGCGAACGGGCGCGAGCGGCGCCTCCAGGGTGGTAGCTTCCGCTCCGTCAATGGCGGGCGCGTCGGCGGCGTCCGCATCCCCAGCCTCATCGGCCGCCTGCTGTGCCGCGACCAATTGCAGGGCCGGCTGGGCAGCTATGTCCCCGGGCGTCGAGACGACAGGAGGCGTTGGCCGCTTGGGCGCTTCGGCGTGCTCGTTTGGAGCGTAACCCAGACCGAGGCCCACGCGCATCAGCAGGGCGAGCGCCGCGGCTTTCGATGCGACCGAAAGGAAGGCGCCGACTTCGGCCGAGGCGCCTTCGAACACGTCGGGGCACCAGAAGTGAAACGGCACGGCCGAGAGCTTGAACGACAGCCCCACGCCGAGCATGAGCCCGCCGAGGGCGAGCACCATGACGGACCAGTCGCCGGCGGCGGTCAGGTCGTTGGCAATCAGCCGCTGGGCCATTGTCGGCAAGTGCGCTGAGCCCAGGACGCCGGCGAGCAGGCTCGTTCCGTAGAGCATGATCCCGGCGGTTCCCGCGCCGTAGATCGCGTACTTGAGGGCCGCTTCGCTGGACCGCTGCCGGCCTTTGATGATGCCTGAGAGCACGTAGGACGGAACGCTCGCCATTTCGACGCCGAGGAAGATCGTGAGCAAGTGATTGGCGCTCGCCATGAGGCACATGCCGATGGTGGCGCCGAAGACGAGCGCGTAGTAGTCCTGGCCATCGTCGCGATCGGCAATGCCCGTGAGGCGCGAGAGAACGACGAACAGGACTAGGAACGCCATAAGGAACAGCCGCATGTAGACAGTGACTCCGTCGTACACGAGCATGCCGGTGAACAGTTCGCTCCGCTCGATGCCTGCCCAGGCGGCGGCGTTCATACCGCCCTCGGGCACGGCGGCGATGAGGGCCGCGATGGCGCCGACCAGCGCGATCGCGAACGGCGGGATGCGATTGAGCAGCGGCAGGACGCGAGCCAGCAACAGCGCCACGATCGTGACGCAGAGCACCAGCTCCGGTCCAAAGCGCGGCAAGCTCTTGTGGAGCGTGTCGCGGATCAGCCAATCGGTGAGGGTTTGCAGATTCACTGCGGGCGGCTCGCGCTGGAGTTGGAGGCTTCGGTTCGGACGGCGACTTCTTCAGACTCCGCGGCCGGGGCGTGGCGGCTCGGCTCGGTCCGCTCGGTCCACGCGGCGAGCTGCTCAATCTGGCGATCGACCGTCGGCTGCATGTAGTCGAGGATCACCTTCGGATAGACGCCGAAGAGAATCGCAAACGCCAGTAGCGGGCATGCGATTGCCAGCTCGCGCTTGGTGATCGGCGTCAGCGCCTCGGGGTGCGGGCCGCGATACTCGGCGCCGAGGTAGACGCGCTGGATGGCCCACAGGATATAGGCGGCGGTGAGGATGACCACGGCGGCGGAGATGATCGCGAGGACCTGGCTGTATTTCCACACCGAAAGGACGACGAACACTTCGCCGATGAACCCGCAGAGGCCCGGCAGTCCGAGGCCGGCGAAGAAAATGCCAATCGCGAGGCCGCTGTAAATCGGCATCTTCGCGAACAGGCCGCCGAACTGGTTGAGATCGCGGTGGTGAACGCGGTCGTAAATGACGCCGACCATAAAGAACATGCCGGCCGAGCTAATGCCGTGGGCGATCATCTGGTACATGGCGCCGGTGGCGCCCATCTTCCAGTAGTCGGGGTTGTACGCAGGGTGCGTGTCGGCCATCGCGCTCCACACGCCCAGGCCGAGGACGACGTAGCCCATGTGGCTCACCGAGCTGTAGGCGACCATCCGCTTGAAGTCGGTTTGCGCGAGCGCCGCGAAGGCGCCCCACACCATGCTGACGACGCCGACCAGGCAGACGAAGTACGCAAGGTCGTACCCCGCGGCGGGGCAGATGGGGTAACAGATGCGGATGATGCCGTAGCCGCCCATCTTGAGCAGGATACCGGCGAGGATCATGGAGATCGGCGTCGG
>JANOIK010000750.1:0-1909 GCA_031407585.1 Planctomycetota bacterium
CGGCAGATCCACCTGACGCTGGATGCGGCCGACGCGCTCGGCGCCATCGAGGCCGATGCGCGGAAGGTGAAGCAAATCGTCTACAACCTGCTGTCCAACGCGGTGAAGTTCACCCCCGACCGCGGCGAGGTGACGCTGTGCGCCGGCCGCGTCTCGAGACACGACTTCGCCCGTCTGTCGGGGCCCTGGGCGGGCCGGCTGTTCCCGCTGACCCAGAACGAGTTCGGCGACTTCCTCAAGATCAGCGTCACCGACACCGGCATCGGCATCTCGCCGGAAGGGCTCGAGCGGTTGTTTCAGCCGTTCAGCCAGATCGACAGCGGCCTGGCGCGGCGATTCGAAGGCACGGGCCTCGGGCTCGCCATGGTCAAGCTCCTCGCCGAGCTGCACGGCGGCACGGTGGCCGTGCAAAGCGCGGTCGGGGAAGGCTCCTGCTTCACGTTCTGGCTGCCGCTGAGGCCCTTGACCGCCGGGACGCCACCCACCGATGAAGGGTGCACGCCGCTGTCCCTCGCCGTGCCACGCGGTGCCGTCCGCACGGTGCTGGTCGTCGAAGACGACGAAAAGGCCGCGGATCTGATGCGGGTGCAACTGGAGACCGATGGCTTCACCGTGATTCACGCCGCCAGCGTGGCGGCCGCGCTCGTCCTCGCGGAGCAGCAACCGCTGGCGCTCATCACGCTGGACCTCCACATGCCCGACATGGATGGCTGGGAGTTCCTCGCCCGGCTCAAGCAGATGCCCGGGCTCGGCCGGATCCCGGTCGTGATCATTTCCATGCTGCCGGATCGCAGCAAGGGCTTCGCGCTCGGCGCCGCCGCCGTCATGCAGAAGCCGGTCTCCCGCCACGAATTGTACGAGGCACTTACCGGGCTCGGCCTCTTTCCGCCGGTGCAGGGCCAGAATGTCACGGTACTCGTCGTCGACGACGACCCGGAGGCGGTGGAGTTGGTCGCCGTCCAGCTGACCGACCTCACCGACCGCGTCCTGCGGGCCTACGGCGGGCGTCAGGCGATCGAGCTGGCGCGCCAGCACCATCCCGACGTGATCGTGCTCGATTTGATGATGCCGGACGTGAACGGGTTCGCTGTGGTGAAGGCCCTCAACGAGGACCCGGCGACCAGCGCTATTCCGATCCTTGTCGTCACCGCCAAAGCGGTCACCGCCGAGGATCGGGCCGAACTGAGCGGCTATGTCATGACCATCCTGGAGAAAGGCGGGTTCGATCGGGATCGCTTCCTCGCTGAAGTCCGCCGGGCGATACCGGTTCGGGACCTGGTCGCCTGAGATGGCGAAAGTGCTGATCGTCGAAGACAACCCCGCCAACATGACGCTGGCGGTCTTCCTGCTCGAGTCCGCCGGCCACACAGTGGTGAGCGCGACGGATGCGGAGACTGGGCTGGCGCTCGCTCGAGACCAGCAGCCCGGCCTCATCCTCATGGACGTGCAGCTTCCCGGTATGGACGGCCTCGAAGCCATCGCGCAACTCAAACGGGACCAGGGCACGCGCGACATTCCGGTGATCGCCCTCACCGCCCTGGCGATGAAGGGGGACGAAGAGCGTATCCGCGCGGCCGGGTGCGACGGCTACATCGCCAAGCCCATGAACTACCAGGACTTTCTGCTGGCGGTCGCGGCCCAGCTCGATCCGTTGCCGGCGCGGCTGGCGGACTGACCGAATGGCGACCATCCTGATCGTCGACGACCTGGCGGCTAACCGCGATTACCTGGTGACGCTGCTCGGCCATCACGGCCATCGGCTGATCGTCGCGGCCGACGGCGCCGAAGGGCTGGCCGCGGCCAGCGCCGGCCGTCCGGATCTCGTCATCACCGACGTGTTGATGCCCGTCATGGACGGCTACGAGTTCGTCCGGCAGCTGAGGCTTGACCCGGCAACCGGCAAGATCCC
>JANOIK010000770.1:0-3130 GCA_031407585.1 Planctomycetota bacterium
GGCCACGCGGCGGCGACGCGGACCGATGCCGAGGGCGCGTATCGCCTGAGCGGTATGCCCGAGGGCGTGTACGACGTGTGGGTGCAGACCACGACCAACGAAGCGGCGCGGTCGGAGTTGACGAACACGGGCATCTCCGAGCTGCCGGTGCGCGCCGGTAGTGAGCCTGCCGTAGCGCCCGATCTGGTCGTCGGCCCGGGCGGGCTGCTGCGCGTGCAAATCGTCGACGCTGTGACGGGCGAGCCGTTGCGCCTGCCCGGCGGCGCGCGGGCGACCGTCATCCCGAACTATGTCGGCGGTCCGCGGATGCATGACCGTCACTCGGCCGAAGCGATCGTCTCGGCGGACGGAAAAGTCGAAGCGCGGATCGCGCCGGGCAAGGCGCACCTGTCGCTGCATGTCGAGAGTCTCGATGCGGCGCCGGACGGTGGGCTCAGGCCGGCGTTCATGACTGCGGACAGTTCGTATGCAGACGGAACGGCGGTCGACGTCGCGCACGGCGATGAGGTGGACGTGACGATCCCGGTTTGGCCTCGGGCGGCTATCGAAACGCGGCGCGCGGCGACGACCGAGGCGTATAAGCCGTTCCAAGCCGAGAAGTGGGCGGAGGCCGTCGAGGCGTTCACGGCGCATTTCGAGCAATACCCGGATGATACCGGCGCCCTGTTGGGCCGCGCGATGAGTTACGACAAGCTCAAACAGTTCGACAAGGCAGCGGCCGACTATGAGCGGGTGCTGGAGATGGATCCGGACGAGATTAACACGCTCATTCGCCTTTCGGCGCTGTTGGCGACGGCGAACGATGCGGCGGTTCGCGACGGCGCGCGCGCCGTCGAGCTCGCGCAGCGGCTTGTCGTTCGCGCACGTGAGGAAGGCTACCGCGAGATGATTCCGGAGACGCTCGCGACGCTGGCGGCGGCCTACGCCGAGGCGGGGGATTTTGAGAAGGCGGTTGCGACGCAGCGGGATGTCGTGGCGCAGACGTCGGACGAGAAGCGGTCCGCGATGGAGGAGCGGTTGAAATTGTATGAAGCGGGGACCGCGTACCGGCGGGAGTGAGCGAGGGGGAATTCAATTCGAGTAGGAGTAAGAGTAAGAGTAGGAGTATGACCAAGGTATCCGAAATCCTACTCATCCTCATACTCATACTCGATTTGGCTACCCCGCGGGCCTCGTCAATGGCGGCTCGGGCGGCATGATCGTCGTATCCCTCTCGCTCGGCCGGCCGCTCGCAAGGTATTATTAAATAACGAGATACGGCGAACCGCGCGGCGTTCATCTCGACATTCCCGCCGCCGCGTGCAAGAATCGTACTCGATCCCAGCAGGTGCCCCATGGGCAAGGCTGGCCCCGCCCACCCCGGAGCCTAACGGCTCATATGTCCCTCCACGCGGTTTTCGAGCGGCGTCGTTCCGCTCCCCTAGTGAGCCCCAGCTCGCAAGGTCTCATCGCCGCCCGGCCGCTTGATGGCTTCTGGACGCGCGACCTCATTAGCTCGCCCTCGGCGACTGCCGCGGCTGTCAGTGCGCTCGTCATTGCCGAGCAGCACTTCGACGACGTACCGCAGGTGGGGCCGGTGATGAACGATAGTTGGACGCCCGGCGCGCTGTTCCGCGGTGAGTTCACGCAATTGGTCGTGCAGAATCTGCGCTGGCTGGCGGAACGGCAGAACGACGACGGCGGTTGGGCGGACGCGGAAGGCGGCCACTCGAACCTGGCGGCGACGCTGCTGGTCGAGGCGGCGTTCCAACTCACCGGCGTGCCCGCGAAAGCCGTGGGGTTGATGGAGCGCGCGGCCGCGTATGTGGAAACGCGCGGCGGCGTTGGCGCGTTTCACAAAGAACATAAGGACGACGAGGCGCTCGAAGCGTCGGTGCTCGCGGTGTGCGCGCTGGCGGAGCTCGCGCCTTGGCGTCGCGTGCCGTCGACTTCGTGGCGGTGGATCACGTCGCTGTTGCAGGGACGCAGCGCGGCGCTGCGATCGGTCGAGGACGCGAGTGCGCCGCTGCTCGCTGCCGGGCTCGCGAAGTTTCGTCATGCGGCGCCGCTCAATCCGATTCGGCGGCTCGCCCAGGGGTTCACGCAGAAGCCGGCGCTGGCGTTGATCGAAGATTTGCAGGGCGTGGGCGGTTCGTTCATGGAGTCGATCCCGCAGACGAGCTTTGTGGTGATGAGCCTTGCTGGCGCCGGGTTGCACGAGCATGCCGTGGTGCGTCGCGGCGTGGAGTTTTTGCTGACGACCGTGAATTCGGGCGGCGGCTGGCCGAGCCGTCGCGCGGCCGCTTGATTGCGACGTCTTGATTGCCGTTACGCAAGGTTTCGCGGGCAAAACTTGCCCTGGGGCGCGGGGTTATACTGATACCGGCATGCCGTCACGCCCTCTGCATTCTCGCCCTCGCAACGCCACCGAGCCGTCGCTTTCAACGGCATCGGAGCGCCCGCCGTGCTTCAACTCGCATCGTGCTCCAACCGTCTGCCATCGTCGCCCCGTTCTTTCCGACGCTCGCCGAGCTGGGCGAGTTCGCGGCCGTTGATGCTAGTGACATGCCCGAGGAGCATCGCGCGCTGTTGGCGCACGACGACCACATGACGGTCACGGTCGAGGCGTTTCACAGTTGCCTGGTCGACGTGCGCGTGCTGCGCGAGCACCGCGACGGCGATTTTTACAGCCGCACGAGTTTGCTCGCGTGTCAGATGAGCGGGCGGGTTTTGCAGTTTGGCGTGATGCGCATCAACTTGGCCCATTTGGCCCCGGGCGTGCGCGACGAAATCCTGGATCGCGGCACGCCGCTCGGCCGTGTGCTGATTCGCCACAATGTGCTGCGGCACGTAGAATTACAGCACCTGTGGCGGGTTAATCCGTCGGCGATTCTGCGGGATCAATTGCAGCTGGCCGTGGGGGCGCCGTTGTTTGCCCGCTCTGCGCGGATTGTCGTGGAAGGCCGCCCCGCCGTTGAACTGTTGGAGATTCCTCGAACATGAGCTTCACCGAGTCGACCAAACCGATTGCGAGCGAGTTCGTCTGCATCGTCATGGGGGCGGGCCCCGCGGGGTCGACCGTCGCGACGCTGGTGGCGAAAGTGGGCTTTAAGGTTCTGCTCGTCGAGCGCGATCGCTTTCCTCGCCGGCA
>JANOIK010000419.1:0-7732 GCA_031407585.1 Planctomycetota bacterium
GCATGCCCACGTCGCTAACGGCCGCGCAGCGCACGCCGGCGGCCGATTGCGTCAGGTTGACTGTGGGTTTCGACACCGCCGACACGCTTGCAAGTGGCGTGCCCCGCTGGAGGGTGGGTCGGTTAAGTTCACCGTATCTTAATTGGCGGGGGCTGCTAGCAACAGGACGAGGCCTGGCGCTGTCAAGAACCGGGATGGTGGCGGGGCAGGGCGGGTCCTACAATCCGCCCTCTTTTCTCGCCAATTGCGCCCTGGCCGTGCGCGCTCGACCATGCTTCATTCGCCGCTTCATTCGCCGAAAACCCGATCGACGCTCCAGCGCGGGTGCGTGTGGGTCGCCATTGCGGCGCTCGCGTTGCTGCCCGGCGGGTGCGTTCGTCGCCGGCTCATGGTGCGCAGCAGCCCGCCGGGGGCGATGGTGTATGTCGACAACCAACCCATCGGCACGACGCCGTGCGCGACTTCGTTCGTCTACTACGGCACGCGCGAAATTCGGCTGGTGAAGCCGGGCTTCGAGACGCTGACGATCAAGCAGCCGATCCCCGCGCCGTGGTACGAAATTCCGCCGATCGACTTTGCCGCCGAGAACCTGACGCCGAACGAGATTCAGGATTTCCGCACGGTGACGTACAACCTGACGCCGCAGGTGGTCGTGCCGACGGATCAGCTTCTGGCCCGCGCGCAGCAACTGCGAACAGGCACGCAGCAGGGCGCGGTGCTGCCGGCGGCGACCGTGGCGCCGCCGGGAACGGTGCTGCTCAACCCGCCGACGATGACTTCGCCGGCGGTGGGCGCCCCGATCGCGGGGCCGCTGCTCGGCGCGCCGACGCTCGCCCCCGAGGCGATGCCGCCGGGGCAACTCGTACCGACGATGCCCGGCGCCGGCGTGCTGCCGCCGGGCGGGCGAGCGCTGGAGCCGCTGCCGGCGCCGCAGTGAAAGCGCGTTTCGACGTTTAGCCCCGACGCGGAGGTCCGCCGCAGCGGAGCGCTTCTTCGCGACTCGTCATCACTGCGCAACCAGTCGTGGCGCCGCGCTCCGCTTCGGGCGGACCCTTCGCGTCGCGGCTAACGCGCGGCGGTGTTGTGACCTGTGTTTGCAGGGCCTACTTGATCGGCGTCTCGCGGTTCACCGCGCCGCGGACGACACGTGCCGGGTCGCGGGCGAGCTTGTCGGTGAGTGTGCGGACGTTGTCGAGAATCTGTGTGATCCGCATGCGCACATGCTGGTCGTTGATGAGGCTGCGCACATCGCCGATGGTTCCCTGAGCCTGGACGAGCGTGGCGTTGAGGCGGTCGTACGCTTCGCGGTCGCGGATGAGCAGGCCGACGGTGCCTTCGCTCTCGTTGATGTTCTTGGTGAACAACGCGACCTGCCCGAGCAGCTCTTCGAGGTTGTGGACGCTCTTCTCCATGTTGTCGACGATGGCCGTGCCGCGCTCGCCCAGCGGGCCGGTGAGGCCCTGCAGGTTTTTCAGGTTCTGATCCGCGGAAGCCACCGCTCCTTCGAGCGCGTCGAGGATCGCCCGGGCGTCGGCCATGACCCCCGGCAACTGCACGAGGCCCGACTTGAGCTGGTCCTTGAACTGCTGGTCGCCCACGACATCGTTGAAGTTCGTCGCCAAATCGGCGAATTGCGACATCGCCCGCTCGGTCGATTCCACCAATGCCGTGATCCGCTGCATGTCGTTGGCGCCGAGCACCGTGTTGAGCCGGTCGGCAAGCTCGGCGACCTCTTCGCCGGCTTGGCCGAGCGACATGATCGACTGCCGGAGGTCGCCCTGCAAACTGGCCAACATGTCGACCGGGTTGGCTGCGTACATGCCCTCGACCGTGGCGCCCTCGGCCACCGGCTGGGCGCCGATCGGCGATCCGACGCGAATGAAATCGATGATTGCATCGCCCATGAGCGACGATTGGATGCGGCCCCGCTCGTTCGTTTTGATGATTTTGCCGTCGTCGATGTTCAGCGTGATAAGGGCGCCTGCGTCGACGTCTTCGACCGCCGCGACGCGGCCAATGGGCAACCCACGGCGCCGTACCGGCGTGTCGGGGGCGACGCCGGGCGCTTGCTCGACCAGCATCTTCACCTGGTACTGGCCGTGAAACGGCAGCGCCGAAAAGTCGCTGTTCCACAGAATCAGAATGCTGAGGAGCAGGATCGTGACGAACACGACCAGCCCGACGCGGAATTGTTTAGTGCGTTCGTTCATATCCAATTTTCTCCGTTCCCCTCTCCTCGATGGAGAGGGGTTAGGGGAGAGGTGCTGCGGAGGGTACTCGGACTCCAGGGGGCGCGTGTACCCGGCGCTTCCCCCCTCCCCAGCCCTCCCCGCCGAGGGGAGGGGGCCGGAGCGGTCAGTTGTTTTGTTGTTCTTCGATCTCGCTCAGCCGGTCGCCGGCTTCGCCGCGGATGAATTGGGTCACGCGTTTGTCGTTCGACTTGTCCAGCTCCGCCGGCGGGCCGTCGAATAGGATTTGCGATTCGCCCGCTTTGAGCCGCGCCAGCGGATAGAGCATCACCACGCGGTCGGCCACCTTGCGGGCGGTCGTCATGTCGTGCGTCACGATCACGCTGGTCACTTCGAACTTGTCGCGGGTGCGGATCATCAGCTCGTTGATGACGTCGGTCATGATCGGGTCGAGCCCGGTCGTCGGCTCGTCGTAGAGCACGATCTCAGGCCGCATGACCAGGGCGCGGGCGAGGCCGACGCGCTTGCGCATGCCGCCGGAGAGCTCGGCCGGCCTCTTCGGAAGCACGGTTTCGGGCAGGCCGACCTCGACCAGCAGCGAGCGCATCATGCGATCGTGCTCGGCGGGGTCGCCGCTCGTGTGCTCCTTGAGCGGGAACAGGATGTTTTGGGCGACGGTCATGCTGTCGAATAACGCCGCCTGCTGGAACACGAAGCCGAACCGCGTGCGCTGCTGCGACAGCTCACGGTCGGAGAGCTCGTCCAGCTTGCGCCCGTCGAACGCCGCGGCGCCGGCGGTGGGGTGGACCAGGCCGATGATGGTCTTGAGTAGGACCGTCTTGCCGCAGCCGCTCTCGCCGATGATGGCGAGCGTTTGGCCGCGGGGTATGCTGAGCGTGAGATCGCGCAGCACTTGCTGCCGCCCGAACTGGACGGTGAGATCACTGATTTCGACAAGTGGCTCGGCGGGTTGTCGGGCTGGGGCGACCATTTGTAGGGTGGGTGTCTGCACCCACCATCTCGGTGAGTTTGGCGTAAGCGGTGGGTGCGGACACCCACCCTACATTCCGAACAGCGTGGGCGCGGCGGGCCAGATGACCAGGTAAACCTGGTCGAGCACGATGCTCACCAGCAGGTCGAGAATGATGATCACGACGAACGAATACACGAACGCGGTCGTCGCCGCCCGGCCCACGCCCTCGGCGCCGGCCTGGCAGTTGAACCCGCGGTAGCAGCTAATCACGCCGATCGTGGCACCGAAGAATGCGCTCTTAATGATGCCGTAAACGAGATCCCAGCTCTCGACGTACCGTTGGGCGTTCGCCTGGTAGTGGTGCGAGTCGATGCCGAGAAAGTTGACGCAATACGCGTAGCCGCCGATCACGCCCATGAACACGGCAATGATCGTGAGGAACGGGATCATGAGCAGGCAGCTCAGGAACCGCGGCACGACGAGGTACTGCACGGGGTTGGCGCCCATGCTCGACAGGGCGTCGATCTGCTCGGTCACGCGCATCGTGCCGAGCTCGGCGGCCATCGAGCTGCCGACCCGCCCCGCGAGCATGACGGCCGCGAGTACGGGACCCAGCTCGCGGAACATCGATTTATTGATCACGCCGCCGAGTTGCGTTTCGAGGCCGAACTGCCGGAACTGCGTGAACGACTGCACGGCCAGCACCATGCCGGTGAATGTGCCGATGAGCGCGACGACCGGCACGCTTTGCACGCCGATCGTGTACATCGAGTCGACGAGCGTGTCGCGTCGCGGGCGGCGCGCGAACAGCCACGACAGCATGCTCATGGCGAAGAGCGTGATATCGCCGAGCCCTTCGACCGCGCGAAGCACGAAGCCGCCGAGATCGGCGACCGATTCGCTAATCCGGCCGATGACGCCGCGAGCGGGTTGGGTGGGGTAGCCGGTGGACATTTTTCTTGAGCCGCAACGCGGCGGAAGTTCATAGCCAGGGGCGTGAGCCCCTGGTTTCGGCCGCAGAATTTATGAAAGCCCCAACGGGGCGGCACTAGTCTTGCAATCGCACTGGCGCCCCGTTGGGGCTTCGGACGTACGCGGCCACTGGTTCCAGGGGCTTACGCCCCTGGCTATGAACTGCCGGCCCGTTGGGCCTCAATTCATTCAGAAGCGCAGCACGCCTCCGTCCTATTAGCGCAACTTGCCCTTGTCACGTTCGACTTGGCGGACCGATCCGCTTGAGTAAAGTGTTTGCGTCGTAACGTTTTGTGCGGCTGGGCGAACGGGGTAAGATGGCGATCCGGCCGCCCTGCTTGTCGCCAAATATCGATTTTCACGGATTCTCTTTGACCGCCGCCCGTGCCCACCGTCTGTCTCTGATAGCACGATCGCAACCGATCGCGCAGGGACACCTGAGGCATGACTCCCCGGTGGATGACCTGCTGGCCGCACACGCCGACGCGGTCTACCGCTACGCCTTGCGACTCACCCGTTCGCCCGCCGCGGCTCAGGACCTCATGCAAGAGACCCTGCTTCGCGGTTGGCAGGCGCGGCGCAGCTTGCGAGAGCCGGCGGCCGCGCGTGTATGGCTGCTACGAATCGCCACGAACTTGCACAACGACCATTGCCGGCGCTCGCATGTCACCGAACCGATTCTCGCCGAGCCCGCCGACGGCCAGCCGCCAGTTGCGGGGCAACTGGAACATCGGGAGTGCGTCGAGCGCGCTCTGGCGGCGCTCGACGAGCTTCCGCCGCGACAACGCGAGGCCATGCACTTGATCACGATCGAACAACTCTCGCAGCAGGCCGCCGCCGAGGTGCTGGGAATTACCGTCGACGCCCTGAAGGCGAGCCTGTCGCTCGCGCGGCGGCAGATGCGCGAGAAGCTGAAGGATGTGTACGACGAAGTCCGCGGCGTGCGAACCGAGTAAGCCATGAACGATGACGCGAAGACCATGTGCGGGCGGATCGATGCGTATCTCGACGGCGAGTTGCTTGCGGCGGAGCGCGGCGCGTTTGAGATTCACCTCGACCAGTGCGCGGCGTGCCGCGAGGCGGTCGACGAGCAAGGGTGGATTGATTCGCTGCTGCGGTCGGATGCGGCGGCGGAGATCGAGGCGCCGCGGACGCTCGTGCTTCGGCCGCGACCGCGCGGGAAATGGCTCGTTGCGGCGGCCGCAGCGGCGGTGGCCGCGGCAGCGGCATCTCTTCTCCCCCTACCTGCCAGGGAGGGGACAGGGGAGGGATTCCCGACCGTCGCCGAGGATACAGGCGTTGAATTGAATGCAATCGTCGGGAATCCCTCCCCTAGCCCCTCCCTTCCAGGGAGGGGGATATCGGAGCCGCCTGCGGCGACCTTTATCAGCAGCGGCTCCGCGATCGCGATTCCGGTCGCCAGCCCTGATCCGCAGGTCACGATCGTCAAACTGTATCCCACGCTCACCGCCTCGCGCCGCGGGGCGAGAGAGCGGGCGTTTCGTGCTGAATTTACGAACCCCAACGGAGGTTAACCATGTCGCGATTCACTCGCACTGCGATGCTCGTCCTTTTCGCGGCGGTCTGCGGCGTCGCGCTGGTCGGTCCACGAGCAGCTGCCCAGGAGCCCAATCCGCCGACGCTCCGGCAGCGGCGGTCTGCGGCGGAGCTCAACGACCTCAAAGTGAGATATGAGAGCGAGCAGCAATTCCTCATCGACCTTCAGCGAAAGCTCATTCCACTTCTTCGCGATGATTCGGGCGATCCGGAGATCGCCGCCCAAGTTAAAAACATCGAGAGGGAGATTGCCATTCGCTCCGACGCTCGGGCGAAGATGCTCAAGCGAATTGCCGAGGCAGAGGCGGGCACGGCTACGATTCAACTTCAAGAACAGTTGGAATCACTCGAAGCCGAACTCGCCGCGCGCAGCGTCCAGGTCCAGGAATTGAACGCGCAGCTTGCGGCGTCGGAGCAGGCCCGCGAGGCGGCGCCCATCGACGACGACGCGGTCATTCGGGTTTATCGCTTGAAGTTCTTGCAGGCGGCGAAAGCTGCAGAAACTCTGTCGTCGATTTTTGCCAGCAGTTCGATGCGCGTCGCCGTCGACGAGCGCGCCAACTCGCTTGTGGTCGCGGCTTCGGAGCATTCATTGAACACGGTGAACGCGGTGATCGAGAATCTCGACGTCGAAACGGGCGAGGGCGATTTTGACTTGGACGCTGTCGAAGGACCAGACGGCGGATCGGCCAAGTCGCTCATGGTGCGGGTGTACTGGCTCGCCGACGGGCTCGCCGACGACGAGGGCATGGCGCCGATTGGCCCACTGCCACAGTCCGTCGTCGATGCTGTGGGAAAGCTCGGACTCGAGAACCCGCGGCTCGTAGGCCAAACGGTCAACTCGCTGAGCGCCGACGGCGAACCCTACTACGAGGTCACGTTTCAGTCGCACGTGTCCGCATTGATTTTTAACCGACCGGCCCAGCTGCATTGCTTTGGCAAGATTTCGCCATTCGGCGACGGTCGAATCGACCTCGGCATGAAACTGGACGCGAGCGGGGACTTCATTAATACAGAAATGAGCGGTTCGCTGACCGTGCCGCTGGGGCACTACATGGTGCTAGGCACCGCGAACTCCGTAGTCGACGTTTCGTCGGACGAGGAACGCCAGGCGCGACTCAAGATTCTCCGTGCGCAACAAAGGGCCGCGGAGCTCGAGGAGCGGGGCCGTCGCGGTGACGGCGGCGTGGCTCCGCCGGCCGAAGTTCCCGACCCGAAATACGCCATGTCGCACTTCGCGTTCGTCGTGCAGGTGGTTAGGGGCGAGAGTTTTCAGGGAGACGAGTGATTAGCCGCAGTTCAAGATATTGCGGTAAGCGTGTACCCGCCGCCGCCGCCCTCCCCAACCCTCCCCGCCGAGGGGAGGGAGCCGGAAGGAAAAATTGGGCCGCGCAACATTTAGCCCCCGGCCAATGGCCGGGGGCGAAGTGTTGATATCAGAGTCCAATGAGCGGCAAGCCGCTTACGCGCCCGCTTCGGGCGCACTCTCGCCGCCGACGCCCGCGCCCACCGGCTCGGGCGCCTGCTCGCCCTTCAGCGTGAGCCCTTCGAAGTTGAGCTGCTTCTTGTCGCCCACCTTCTTCACGCTCACGCGGATCGTGTCCTTGCCGTTGAACTCGCCCTTGAGCAGCTCTTCGGCCAGCGGGTCCTCGATGAACGACTCGATCGCTCGCCGCAGCGGCCGGGCGCCGTAGTCGGTGTTCGAGCCCTTCTTGATCAAGAACTCCTTCGATTCGTCGGAAAGCTCGATCGACAGGCCCTTCTCAGCAAGCCGTTTGCGGACCTTCGACAGTTCGAGGTCCACGACCAGCTTCAGGTTTTCCTGCGTCAGGTGGCGGAACACGATGATGTCGTTCACGCGGTTGATGAACTCGGGACGGAACACCTTCTCGATTTCATCGGTCACGCGCTTCTTCATGTTCTCGTAGCCCGCGTCCTCGTCCGGCTTCTGGAAGCCGAACGCGCTCTCGTTCTTGATCGCCTCGGCGCCCGCGTTCGTGGTCATGATCAGGATCACGTTGCGGAAGTCGACGTTGCGGCC
>JANOIK010000833.1:0-7873 GCA_031407585.1 Planctomycetota bacterium
CGACAAGTCGGCTGAGAACGGTATGGATGTCTTCCGCGTGTTCGACGCGCTCAACGACATCCGTAATATCCGCCGCGCGCTTGAAGCGGTTCGTCGCACCGGCAAACACGCCCAGGGCACGATCTGCTACACCACGTCGCCGCTGCACACGATCGAGGCCTTCGTCGATATGGCCCAGCAGCTGCGCGAGCTGGGCTGCGACTCGATCTGCATCAAGGACATGGCCGCCCTGCTGCGACCTCAGCCGGCGTACGACCTGGTGAAAGGCATCAAGGCCAAATGCGGCGCCGACACGCGCGTCCACGTCCACGTCCACTCGACCACCGGCGTGACACTTGTCAGTCTGATGAAAGCGATCGAAGCCGGCGCCGACGTCGTCGACTCCTGCATCTCCTCGCTGAGCCTGGGCTCGGGCCACAATCCCACCGAGGCCGTCGTCGAGATGCTCGAAGGCACTGGCTATACAACGCAACTCGACAAGCAGCGCTTACTGGCGATCAAGGAGCATTTTGCGAAGATCCGGCCGCGCTACGCCGAATTCGAATCGAAGTTTGTCGGCGTTGAAACCGAGATCTTCGACAGCCAGATCCCCGGCGGCATGATCTCGAACATGGAAAGCCAGCTCAAACAGCAGAACGCCGGTGATCGGCTTAAAGAAGTCCTAGCCGAGGTGCCGCGCGTTCGCGAGCACGCCGGCTTCCCCCCGCTCGTGACGCCCTCGAGCCAGATCGTCGGTACGCAGGCCGTCTTCAATGTGCTGATGGGCCGCTACAAGACGCTCACCGCGGAGTTTGCCGACCTCATGCTCGGCTACTACGGCGAAACCATCGGCCCGCGTGATCCCGAGGTTCTCGCCCAGGCGGCAGCCCACGCCAAGAAAGAAATCATCACGGGCCGCCCGGCCGACCTGCTGAAACCAGAGTGGGAATCGCTCCGCTCCCAGGCCCTCGCGCTCAAGGGATGCAACGGCGCCGACGAGGATGTACTGACGCACGCGATGTTCCCGCAGGTTGCTGCCAAGTTCTTTGCGTTGCGAGCCGAAGGGCCCCGCAACGTGGGGAAGAAGCCTCAGCCAGCGCCGGCCAATGGTAGCGGTGTAACCAATGGCTCCGCGCCTGCCGCCAAAATGAGCCCCGGTTCCTCGGCCGCCTACCGAGTCAAGATCGGGGAGCGGACCCATCACGTCACCGTCGAGTCGGTCTAAACGCCCAACGGAGTCGATCGCCATGTCCGCCGTCAAAACCAACGTCAAAGTCAAGAAATCTCCCCAAGCGATGAACGACCTCGTCGCCGAATTGGCATCCAAGCGGGAGGCCGTCAAACTCGGCGGTGGCGCCGAGCGCCTCGCCAAGCATCGCCAGCAGGGCAAGCTCACCGCCCGCGAGCGCATCGACGTCCTCGTCGATCCGGCAAGCCTCGAAGAGTTCGGCCTCTTCGCCGCCCACCGGCAAACCCAATTCGGGATGGCAGGCAAGGACTGCCCCGCTGACGGCGTCGTCACCGCTGCTGCGACCGTGGACGGACGCCTCGTGCATCTCGCCAGCCAAGACTTCACCGTCCTCGGCGGCTCCGCGGGCGAGGTTCACTCGCTGAAAATCGCCGACGCGATGGACCGCTCGCTCAAGACCGGCAGCCCGTTCGTCTTCATCAACGACTCCGGCGGCGCCCGCGTCCAGGAGGGCATCGACTCGCTCTCCGGCTACGGGGTCGTGTTTCATCACAACGTCATCCTCTCCGGCGTGGTACCGCAGATCTCGCTGATCTGCGGCCCGTGCGCCGGCGGCGCTGCGTACTCGCCCGCGCTCACCGACTTCATTATCCAAACCCGCCAGGCCCAGATGTTTATCACGGGCCCGCAAGTGATCAAGCAAGTCACCGGCGAGCAGATCACTGCCGAAGCGCTCGGCGGACCCGACGCTCACATGACCCGCTCCGGCGTGATCCACTTCATCGCCGATAACGACGAGCACGCCATCGCCATCGCTCGCAGCATGCTCAGCTTCTTGCCGAGCAACAATCTGGAAGAACCGCCGAGGCTCGAATCCGACGGCAACGTCGATGCCAACCCCGCGCTCAACGACATCGTGCCCGTCGACGGCAAAAAAGGTTACGACGTGCGTGACGTCATCCGCGGCATCGTCGACAACGGCAACTTCCTCGAATCGCAGTCCGGGTTCGCGATGAACATCGTCGTCGGCTTCGCCCGCATTACGGGACGATCGATCGGCATCATTGCCAATCAGCCGTCGGTCCTCGCTGGCGCCCTGGACTCGAACGCCTCGAACAAGGCCAGCCGGTTCATCCGTTTCTGCAATGCGTTCAACATTCCGCTCGTCACGTTCGTTGACGTTCCGGGTTTCCTCCCGGGAGTTCAGCAGGAACATGGCGGCATCATCCGCCACGGCGCCAAACTGCTGTTTGCCTACTCCGCGGCCACGGTGCCGAAGATCCAGGTGATCCTGCGGAAGTCCTACGGCGGCGCTCACCTGGCGATGGGGTCGCGCGACCTCGGAGCGGATAGCGTCCTCGCCTGGCCGACGGCGGAGATCGCCGTCATGGGCGCCGAAGGGGCCGTCGAGATTGTCTTCCGCAAGGAGATGGACGCGGCCGAGAATAAGGCCGAACGTCGCGCCGAGCTGATCGAGGAGTACCGTGGCGCCTTCTCGAACCCCTACGTCGCCGCGGGCCGACGACTTGTCGATGAGATCATCGAACCGGCGGCAACTCGTCGCCATCTTGCGCGAGCCCTCGAGTACCTGCGAGCGAAGCGCGACTATCGCCCGCCTAAAAAGCACGGCCTGATCCCGCTCTGAGGAGGGCACGACCATGACCCCCGCCAACAATGGCCCAACCTTCGATCCTACCGAGCTGACGGCGCTCCGCGAGCAGCTCGCCCGCTTTCAACAGCGCATCGACGTGCTGGAGAGCGAGCGTGGTCGCGCTCCGGCCCCCGCCGTAGCGACCAAATCCGCGGAACCGACTTTGGCGACTGAGGAATTGCTCGCTATCATCAGTGCGGCGCTCGCCGCCCACCTCGGCGTGAAGCCACACATTCGGCAGGTCCGCCTGCTCGGCGGCGCCACCTGGGCTCAGGTCGGCCGCGTCACCATCCAAGCGTCGCACGTCCTTCAAGTCCGGTAGCGCCAGGAGCCGCGTTGTGAAGTATAAACTGACCGTCGACGGCAAGACCTACGAAGTCGACGTTGAGGCCACCGAGCAAGAGGCCCAGCGGCCCGCGCTCAGCCCGACGGCTCCGGTAGGATCGAGCGCCGCGGCGCCGCTCCCTACCGCTGCTCCGGCCGGCAGCGCGGGTCCCGCCGCCGACGAGAGCAAGGTATGCCGCAGCCCCATCGCGGGCGTTGTGGTGAAGGTCTCCGCCCAGCCCGATCAAGCGATCCAGGCCAACGACGTGCTCGTTGTTCTCGAAGCGATGAAGATGGAAACGACCATCACATCGCCTGTCGCAGGCAAGGTGGCCAAGGTCAACGTCGCCGTCGGCGATCCCGTCCAGTCGGGGCAGATCGTCGTCGAGTTCGAGTAAAGAGCGCGGCCGTCCGCCGTCCCAGCGCCTACTCTTGTTGGCCGGACGACCGCGCTTAGTCGCTTTCGACGTAGTTCAACGGGCAAAGACTTTCGGCCCGACTTGGAAACGCACAATTCTGCCGCGTCGCCCCTGGGATGCCATCCCAGTCGGGGTCGATCTCGCCCCGGTCGTACGCATGACACACCTGGATCAGCCGCATCAACGTGGCTTCGAGATCGCACTCGGCCCCTTCATCGGCGAGCGGCAGGTGCAACCGTTGCGTCAGGCAACGCCCGCAAGGCTGATTACCCAAGGGCATCCTCGCATCATTCAAGCCAGTTTCATGAGACATCGTCGGCTCGCTTTCCCTAGGCGCCTCCCAGGGCGCACAGTTTCTTGAGGAACGCTGCTGATTCCCTGCGGATTGGATGACCACTACCTGATTGTCAACTCGCGTCACGCCCTCCACCTGACCAAGTACCGCCTGCAGCATTTGCTTGATGTAGTACGTGGGCGCCGTCCCGCGCACCACCAGGACGTCCTCGTAGGCCGTCAGCACAAACAGATCGGCCCGACCACGAAAATGCACATGTCCTTCCAGCGCAGCCCGCGCCGACCTGAGCACGCCGTGCCCCGATTCCCTTCGAACCTTTGTTGCGATCCCTTCTCCGCCACTGAGAGTTGCAAGCATTGTTCATCCCCTCTCACAAGGCATCCTGCGATGCAGCCAACAAAGCCCTCCCGCGCCTTCTACGAATAGGAAATGCCAATGCATAAGGTGCGCCATTTCCCCGGGATGTACGGCAGGCGGCTTTTCCCCCGATTGGGCAAGTTGGCTGCTGCTGGAGACTGAGAGGAAGCGCCCCGTAGTGCGCGCACGCGCGCTCGTCGTCGCACGCTCCAAAACGCGCAAGTAGCTCCTGTCGGCGTCGCGTGCTTTCAGAGCTTTATAGAATCCGCACGACCGTTGCGTCCTGCGACCATCGCCGTCCGATCGACTCTTGGCCCACAAATTGCAACTGCAACTCTTGCGCTTTCGCCGCTGCCGCGGAGATGAGCCACGCAGCTGGTTGCGGTCCAGGAGCATCATGCCGCAAACTCGCCAGGAGAACCGGAAAATGTGCGACATTCATTCGCGTGAGGCGTGGCTTTGTGTTCGGGACGGCCAGAACGAGCCCACGCAGGTGAGCGGGACAATTCCCTTCCGATATGTGCTCCTGGGCGCGCCTGGTGTGGGGAAGGGCACACAGGCAAAGCTCCTGAGCGCGTCGCTGGGCGCGTGCCACCTGTCGACGGGCGACGTCTTCCGCGCCGCCGGCAGCCGACAATCCCCCACGTATGCCGTGGCTCTCGCTCAGGCAGCCATGAAACGCGGGGATCTTGTGACGGACGACATCGTGATCAGCACGATGTTCGAGCGAAGCCGCTGCTTGCGCTGCCGCGCTGGGTTTCTCCTCGATGGTTTCCCGCGGAGCCTGTCGCAGGCCAAGTGGCTCGACGAGCGGCTGGGGCAGCTCGGCGTCATGCTCGATGGCGTCATCAGCTACGTGCTGCCGCTCGAGACGATTGTGGCGCGGTTGAGCGGACGACGCACGTGCGTGGATTGTAGAACCGTCTATCACGAGGAATCGCGGCCGCCGGCCCGATGTAACATCTGCGACGACTGCGGCGGCCGGTTGGTTCAGCGCGACGACGATCGTCCGGACATCGTGCGGGCGAGGATGGACGCCTACCGGCGCAGCACGGGGCCGCTGAAACAGTACTATGACGAGCAGGGGCTGCTCATCACCATTTGGGCAACGGGCTCGCCGGAAGAGATTCACGATCGCACCGTACAGGCCTTGGAGACGGGGCCGCCGCTTCGCGACCACGGTACTTCCGGGCGCACGCGCTATCAGGCCATAGCGCCTCGGGGAGCATTCTGACGCCTTTTCGCTTCCGCAGGGCTAGGCCGATGACGAGACCACATGCGCGTAGCCAGATCGTAGGCGGCGCGTCCGGATTGCGATTCGACAATCTTGGGCGCCGGCGGGATTGATTGGGGGCGCTGGGCAAGTTGCCCCAGAGCGTCGGAGGTGAGATGTGTGCCCGTGATCGTGCGGCTTCCGAAACGGCAATGGAAGCTGCACACCATTTACCTTGCCGGCGGCGTTCGGCCCGCCGGACGTCCGCGAAGCCTGAAGTTCGCACAGGCGCGTCACCAGAGGCGTGCCGCTGAGCCCGTCGTTACTACCGCGCATCAGGGCGATGCTTGGCGTAACGACGATCCAGGACCGTCGCGGCGAAGTACAGCAGCGGCGTCACTATCAGCATCGGGAACGCCCAACCACGAGGAAACGAGCGAAAGTGGTTCAGATAGAAGTCGGTAAGATAAAACCCCACGCTACCTACGAGTCCGAGCGCTGCGCCCACGACTTCGATGCGCCAAGCAAGGAGCAGACCCACCAGGCAAATCGCCAGAAGCCCAAAGGGAATCAAATGCATGGGCTGACGAAAAACCGGCGGGAGCCCCTCGCCAATCGCAAACACAGCAAACAATGCCACGAACGCTAAGCTCAGAAGCCGAGCCGACCATCGTATAAGTAATGCGGCGTTCATCGGCTGCCTGCTGCCCTATACACGTGCCAATTAAGTTGTCTGGATGGGAGCAGCGACCATGCGGTGCAAATCAGCTGTGTGTGTCGCTCCGCTCGCGGCGCCACGCCTCTAGGTACAGCACCCCGGGCGCGGCAAACAATGCCGACTCAAGCGGTGGCCATGCGCCGTCGTTCAGGACGCCAATGGCGAAGAACGCTGCCGTGCCCGCGACAGTTAACAGGCCTCCGGCTAATCTCCATCGCCAGCCGACAACGTAGCCGGCAAACGCCGCCGCTAGTGCTGCGCCTTGAAATAGGAGAGACCGCGGAACGTAGAAGCCGGGATGGAAGATTTCGGCAACCGCGTAGCTGACCCAAACTACGGTCAGCACGGCGGCACTGGCGGGCGCGAGCCAACGTACTGCGGTCGTCCACGTAATGAGATGCTGATGAGATCTTCTGGACGCATACACGGCGTTATCCCTCGCAAATCTAGAGATTGATGTGAAGTCACTCTAAGGCGAGGACAGGCAGCAAATCGCGGACCGGCGTTGCGAGACTCGCTGTTGACCGTCGGAGGCTGCTGCAGGCGGTGCGGGCGACTTTGGCGTCGTCGCACACGTGTGCCAACAGGGCCGAACGTGTGCGAAGCCGCACGCTCGACTGCTTCAGCGCCCTGCGGCCGTTTCCGCCTTGTGGGATTTGTAGGTCGTCTACCGTCCTTGACGATAAGGGAGAAGTCGTCGAAGTGCCGAAGTCGGACACAACAAGAGGTCGGCGATTAGCCCCGGCGACGCCATAATCGCCGCGTTGACGGACTCGGTCGGCGCCCCCGAGCTGTATGACGTCGCTGCCGGGAGCGGAATCAGCCGACATCACCACCGTTGAAGTGAGATCGAGGATCGGCGGTTCTTTATAACTACGCGGGACAGGAACGTCTAACTCGCGCTGCCATCGTCGGCAAAGTGCTTTTCTAACGCCTCCAATCCATCGGTGGCGTTGGAGAGCTCGTCGGTCCATTTGCGAATCTCCTCCTGCAGATCAGAATGCTCACCGATGCCGACGGCCTTTGTGAAATACACTTCGAGATTTGCAATGGATTCGTCGCGCTTCGCTTCGTAATGCCGCTTTGCTGCCGACAGGAGTCGATTCATCGTCATGTCCTCCAGAGAAGTGCGGGGATGGCACACTGCGTGGATTCTTAAAGGCGACTTCGAGACGGTCAATCGCTCTGATCTCGAATATGAGCCTGTCGAGATTGAGACTCAATGTGCCAGTGCAGTTCGTTGCTCTCGACTCCGAGTGAAGCACATCTCGAATTGGTAAATGCTCGGTAAACGGATGGGCTGACAATCGGTCTCAATTCGCCGCAGAGACGTCCTCGGTCCCGACAGACGACAAGGACCTATTAAGGGACTGATTTTCGGCCCAATCTTACGAGGTATCTGGCTCAAGTCACAGAGACTAAGTCTCGCAAAGCACTTTCTCGAAAAAAAGAACGGCGTCAGCGAAAACGCTTCCGCCACTTGCGACAGAGTAGCTACGCGAAGCCCACTGATTGACTGTGGATGAGAGCCATCGCGAAGCCGCCGGTGAATGGCGACTTCATGGCATAGGTTCTGGGCACGAGTGTCGCACTTTCCGCCGCTGGTTCCATGGCATTTTGGCCAGCACTATCGCCATGCCGCCGCTATCCGTGACGCCTACCCGGCCCCGACGACAGCGGATATCGCAATCCAATACGGATGCACAACTAAGCCAAGGATCCTGTCAG
>JANOIK010000914.1:0-2595 GCA_031407585.1 Planctomycetota bacterium
CTGCACAGCGAACGTTTTTACGGCAAGACCACGCGCGTTTTCTCGGTTGGCCAGGATATCGATGAAGCCGGGGTGCAGGCGAAATATGCCGACGGCATACTCTCGCTGGTATTGCCGAAGAAGGCGCCCGTCAGCGCCAAACGCGTGACCATCGAGTAGTATTTTTTCGTGTAAGTTCCGTCATTCCCGCGCACTTGCCCAACGACGCGGGAATGACGCTTTAGCTGCCGGCGAAATCCACCTGGCGCCACGCTTCAAATACCATCACGGCGACTGAATTCGACAGATTCAAGCTGCGATTTTCCGGGCGCATCGGCAGCCATACGCGCCGCTCCTCAGGAATGCCGTCGAGTACCTCTGCCGGCAGGCCACTGGTCTCCTGGCCAAATACGAACGCATCACCTTGCCGATAGACGACCCGGTCGTAGCGTTCGGCCTGCCGCGTTTCCACGGCAAATATTCTCGACCCCGCCAGCGCGTCGCGGCACGCTTGCCACGATTGGTGGTGTTGCACCTCCGCGAACTCGTGATAGTCCAGACCGGCGCGCTTGACGCGCGCGTCGTCCCAGGGGAATCCCAGGGGATAAACCAGGTGCAATTTCGTCCCGGTGTTCGCGCACAGGCGAATCACGTTGCCGGTATTGGGCGGGATTTCGGGACGGTATAGAACGACATTGAACATCAGCGCCGGGATTTAAAAATATTAAAACAAGACGGTGCCATCATCGGCATCCGCATGCGCCGGCAACCGGTCGGCACGCGCGACGACCCACGCCGACACGAAGCGGGCGCCGGCTTTTTTCAGCACCTTCGCTGCTTCCGACAAGGTCGCACCGGTGGTCATCACATCATCCACCACGGCAATATGCTGCCCGTTCAGCGATTCGCCGCAGTCGAATGCGCCGCGCACGTTTTTCAGGCGCGCTTCGCGATTCAGTCCGGCCTGGGGCGGCGTATCGCGAACCTTCAGCAGGCCGTGCGGCACGTAAGCCAATGCCAGTTTTCGCGCCACGCGTGCCGCGAGCACGGCCGATTGATTGAAGCCGCGCTCTGCCAGGCGTTTGCGTGTCAGCGGCAACGCAATGACCCGGTCCGGAAGCGGCTTTGGGCCGGATGCCGAATGGCGGCGAACTGTCTCGACCAGGGCATCCGCGAACAACGCCGTCAGCGCGAGATTCTCGTTGAACTTGTAGGATTGCATCAATCGATCAAGCGGAAACCGGTATTGAAACGCGGCAAGCGTTTCATCGAATACCGGTGCGTGCGCCAGGCAAGCGCCGCACAGTTGGCCGGCCGGCGAGATGGCTGCACAGCGCGGGCACGCGGCGAGCGACGCATGCGGCAGATCCTGACGGCAATCCGCGCACAGACTTGCCGCCGCGCGGATTCCGCAGAGCTGGCAATCCTGCGAGAAAAACCTGTTCAAAGCGGAAATGTCGGGGAAGGTAAGAATGGGAAATTTCTAGCCGCGCGTTGCGGCTTCTCGCTTCTGCATGCACCGCTGCGATTTTATCCTATGCGCGTCCAGCGGATACTTCTTGCAGCCGGCGCAACTAATAATTGCGTTCCGCCTGGTTCTTCACCCGTTCCAGTGCCTGAACGTATGCCTCCCTGGCCTCAGACCAGCGCTGAGCGCGCCGTAGCAGGTCAGCCCGGGCGGCATGCATGAGGTAGTAGCCGTCGAGGGCGCCCCCCGCGTCAAGGCGTTCGATCCAGGCCAGGCCATCATCGATATTTGACGCCATGGCAAGTGCGACTGCCGCGTTCAACTCAACAACCGGGGTCGCGAGGTGGCGCAAAAGTGCGCCATACAGGGCGGATATCTGCGGCCAATCGGTAGCATCCGCTCGCGCGGCGTTCGCATGCAGCGCGGCGATGGCCGCCTGGACTTGATACGGGCCCGGGGACCGGCGCAACATCGCGTTGTCGAGCAAGGCGGTGGCTTCGGTAATGACCTGACGATTCCACAGGCTGCGATCCTGCTCCTCCAGCGGGATCAGCGCTCCGTCGGCATTGGTACGCGCGCGGCGCCGCGAATCATGCAACAACAGCAACGCAAGCAGGCCTTGTGCTTCCGGCTGTTCCGGCATTTGCCCTGCCAGCAAACGCGCCAGCCGGATGGCTTCAACACACAGGTCGGGCCGCAGCAGGTGATCGCAATCGGTGGCCGCATAGCCTTCATTGAATACAAAATAGATGACCGCCAGAACAGCGGCCAGGCGCGGCGCCAGCGCCTCTGCTGCCGGCACCTCGTAAGGGATTCCGGCTACCGCGATCTTGCGCTTGGCACGAACCAGTTTTTGTGCGGTGGTCGCCTCGGGCTCGACAAAGGCGCGGGCTATTTCCGCCGTGGTGAGCTGACACAGGGTACGCAGCGCCAGGGCAACCTGCGCGGATTGCGCCAGCGCCGGATGGCAACAAGTAAAGATCAACCTTAGCTGGTCGTCGGCCACCCCCGAGGGGTCGGCGACCACCTCCTCCGGCGATGCGGCGGCGAGTCCTGCAAGCAGGATTTCGCTGTCGGCGTGCAATCGTCGGTCACGCCGCAGCACATCCAGCCCGCGCCGCTGGGCAACGATGGTCAGCCAGGCCGCG
>JANOIK010000934.1:0-2544 GCA_031407585.1 Planctomycetota bacterium
TCGATGATCACCGCCTCGCCGTCGCGCATGGGCGACGGGAAGCGGACCATCTCGACTACGACCTTGTCATCGAGCTGAGCCCCCTTGGCGCCGGGGTCGCCCACCGACACGGGCTGCGTGAACACCTTGCCGTCGACCTGCACCAGCGCCATGCCGCCGCTTTCCAGGTACGTGCCGACGAACCGATTGGTCGCGCGATCGACGACATCGACGATGCGTCCCTCGACCTTCCCCATGTGGCCGACCTTGCTCGACAGCTGCACGCTCACGGTGTCGCCATTGGCGGCGTCGCCCGTGTACTTCGCGGGGATGAAAACGTCGGCATCGCGGCCGGAGGCCTTCAGCGTGCCCTCGGGGCGGACGAATCCAAACCCGGCCTCCGCGCGGCGGAACACGCCGACGATTTGATCCGGGTCGCGTTTGCGCTTGGGCTTCGACCTAGTCTTGGACTCTCCGGCTCCCTCCCCCTGGAGGGGAGGGCTGGGGAGGGGGGAAGCGGCAGGCGCAAGGGCGTCCTCTAAATCAGCCTCACCCCCCTCCCCATCACTCCCCTCGGAGGGGGAGGGCGCCGGAGAGTCTTTTGGCTTGACCGGATACACCGAGTGGCTCGTGCCAAACACCAGCAACCCTTCCTTCGCCAGCCGCTTGATCGTCTTCCGCACCGCCTCGGCCGCCTCGTGCCCCTCCGCGCCGATCTTCTTCGCAATCACCTTCGGCTTCACCGGCCGATAGTTGGGGTTGTTCACGTGCGCCAAAATATCTTTGCGGCGGTCAGGCATGGCAGATTCGCGGGGAGATGACGCCCGTAGGAGGGAGTTGTGCGATGTAGTCGGGGGCGGACTAGAACAAACGGTTCATGAGGTTCTCGAATGTCCACCGCTGATGTCGAGGCGTCGGACTTTCGTCGTTAATGTCGCGAAACCGCTTCTGATCGTCGAAGTAGATCGCTACCCAACCAGGATTCGGTTCGCGGAAGTAGGTCCACTGTCGGTCGCTAGTAATCTCTGTGGGCTCACCCAGAATTTCCGACACCTGAGTTTGCGTCATGCCGGGCCGAAGTGCGTCCAATTTGCGGGACGGGATCACTGGTCCGCCGATCCAGAGATACGCGACGCGAAGGGAGCCTAGTACGCAGCAGCAGGCGATGGCCCACTTCAACGACTTCCCCCGACTCGTAGATTCGCTTTCACGGCCTCGTCTCATTACTTTCAAGCCCACACTAGCTTTTCGGCTCTCCCTTATACAACTTCCGTCCGAGCTGCGTGAAATACTGCGTCCACGGGCTGTCGACGTTCGGGCACTCTTTCATCAGCTGCGTGAAGCTCGCCAGCTTCGCGTCGAGGTTGTCCAGGTGGTGTAGCGCCACGGCTTCGAGCGTCATCGGCAGCTTCGAGCTGCCGTACTCGTACTCGCCGTGGTGGCTCACGATCATGTGCTTCAGCTCGGTCGTGAGCCGCTCGGGAAACGGCATGCCGTCTTTGCGCACGCACTCGCGCACTTTGTCGTCCAGCAGCGTCACGCCCATCACCATGTGGCCGATCATCTGCCCCGCGTCGGTGTAGCCCAGTTCACGCTCGTAGATCAGCTCGTCGGTCTTCGCCGCGTCGTGCAGTAGCACGCCGGCCATCAGCTTGTCGCGGTCGACCTGTGGATAGCGTGGCGCCACGACTGCGGCCAGCTCCAGCAGGCTCACGACATGCTCCAGCAGCCCGCCGCGATACGCGTGGTGATTCTTCATCGCCGCGGGCGCCCGGCAGAACTTGTCCATGAATTCTGCGTCGTCGGTGAACGCCTTCACCAGCCGCGCGAGCGGCGGTGAAGTGATCGTCCCCAGCAGCTCCAGCAGCCGCTTGCGCATCCGATCGACGTCCGCCGTCTGCAGCGTAACAAAATCCTCCTCCTGCACCTCGTCCGGCCGAGCCCGCCGCAGGCGCGTGGCGATCATCTGCATGTTGCCCTGGAACAACTGGGCCGAGCCGTCGACCTGCACGTAGTCGCCGTTCTCGAACGCGCGGTAATCCTCCTCGGTCGCGTTCCACATGCGGGCGTTGATGCTGCCGCTGCGGTCGGAGAGGTCGACCTGCAAATAGAGGTTGCCGTTGCGGTTCGGCCGCAACTGCTTTTCCGAAGCAAGAAACACCTGCTGCACGGGCTCGTTGTGAGCAAGCTGACTAACAAAGCGACGATCGGGCATGGCGGAAGGGTTCAGGGTTCGGGGTTCAGTAATCAGAGGTTAGCCGCGACGCGGAGGTCCGCCGCAGCGGAGCGCTCAGCGAACCAAGCATCTTACCAGAACCGACCTATGGGCGGACGGGGCGCAATTCCGCCCCTCGGTCACCTCGCATAGAATGACCCCCCAGCAACTTGCGCCTTGTCCTGAACCCTGAACCCCGAACCCTGAACCCTCCGCACCGATGCCCGCAAAAACCGCCGTCACCCCCACCCGCGAAGAAAACTACCCCGAATGGTACCAGCAGGTGGTCAAAGCCGCCGACCTGGCCGAGAACTCCGACGTGCGCGGCTGCATGGTCATCAAGCCCTGGG
>JANOIK010000965.1:0-1955 GCA_031407585.1 Planctomycetota bacterium
GCGCTCGCCGATGCAAGTCGATCCGAAAGACGTCGGCCACAAAGCCGACTGGGGCGACCTGCCGCCGCGTGAACGCGAGCAGGCGCTCCAGCAGATCGGCCGAGATTTCCCCGCCCACTACCGCGATCTCATCGAGCAGTATTTCAGAGAATTGGCCGCCGAGCCTGCGTCGTCGGACGAATAACCCCCCTGCCCTACCGCGCATGATTCCACCCGCCTTCGCCCTGCTGCTCGCCGCCGTTGCCGTCGTCTCGGACGCGCGTGCCGTCGAACTCCAATTGCTCGACGGCACGACCGTCGCCGGCCGCGTCACGGCGTGGGATGCCAACGGCGTTACGGTCGACGGCGCCGAGGGCTCTCGCGCGATTGCCAACGCGGAACTGCTCGGCCTCAGCGGCGATCCGACCGCCGTCGACCTGCAGGGCCAGACGACTACCATCGATCTGGTCGACGGCGCGCGATTCACGATCAACGCCTTCAGCTGCGCGCGCCGCGTCGCCGCGGTGAAATCGCCGCAAGGCGAGCTCTCGATCCCGACGGAACTCATCGCCCGCGTGGACCTTCAGCCGCCGACCGACGCGTCGACCGCCATGTGGCGCCGGCTCGACGACGCCGAACCCACCGGCGACGCGCTGCTGGTCATCAAGCGCGAGGGCGCCGTCGATTACCTGACCGGCGTCGTGGGCGACGTCACCGACGAAGAGGTCGCCTTCGATTGGGACGGGCAGAAAGTGCCGATCAAGCGGGCCAAAGTCGCCGGCATCGCGTTCTACCACGCGAACGAGCGGCGGCTCCCCGCGGCCGTGTGCGACCTGACGCTCATCGGCGGATCGAAGATCCCCGTGCGAGAGATTTCACTCGACGGCGAAACGCTGCGCGTCGAGACGCCCGCGGGCGTAAAACTGGATGTGAAATTGGAAGTGCTAGAGCACGCCGACTTCTCCGCAGGCAAGCTCGTTTACCTGAGCAACCTGAAGCTCGAGAACGTGCGCTGGACGCCGCGCGTCGCGCTCCCTGGCGCCGCCGCGCTCATCGCCAGCTACGGCGCCCCGCGAAACGACGCATCCTACTCCGGCTCGGCGTTGACGCTCGCCTGGCCGGACGACTCGCTCGCCGCCGGCCGCGAGGTGCGCACCTACGCCAAGGGCGTCGCGCTGCGCAGCCGCACCGAAGCAACCTACCGCCTGCCGCCGGGCATGAAGCGGTTCACCGCCACCGCTGGCATCGACCCCGCGACGACCGATCAGGGGCATGTCGTGCTGGAAATCCGGGCAGACAACCGCGTGCTCTGGCAGGGCGAAATCGACGGCCAGCAGCCGCCGGTGGAGCTCGACCTGAAACTCGGCGCGGCGCGCCGCTTGCAGTTTGTCGTCGACTACGGCCGAAACCTAGACTATGGCGACCGCTTGCACCTGGTCGACGCGCGGGTGACGCAATGAGCCGACTGGCCCCCATCCTCGGCATGGCGCTGACTCTCGGCGGCGGGCTCGCGCCCGCGGTCGCGGCCCCGCAGCCGGACGCCGCCGTTCTCGATGCCCAGCACGACCGCGCCGACGCCATCGCCCGCGCCAGCGCCGCCACCGTCTGCGTGTTCGATGCCGCCGGCGAAGGGGGCGGCTCGGGCGTCCTCATCTCCGCCGACGGCTTCGCCCTCACCAACTTCCACGTCGTCGCCCCCTGCGGCGCCGCCATGAAGTGCGGACTCAACGACGGCAAGATTTACGACGCGGTCGTCGTCGGCATCGATCCCGTCGGCGACGTCGCCCTCATCCAATTGCTTGGCCGCGACGATTTCCCCGCCGCAGAAGTCGGCGACAGCGACGTCCTCGAAGTCGGCGACTGGGTC
Source organism: Planctomycetota bacterium (assembly GCA_031407585.1). Lineage (GTDB taxonomy): Bacteria > Planctomycetota > Planctomycetia > Pirellulales > Lacipirellulaceae > Lacipirellula. Next base: position 1,847 of record JANOIK010000965.1, read on the forward strand.
TTCGCCGCCGGCAACCCGTTCCTGCTCGCCGACGACTTCACGCCCTCGATTTCCTACGGCTTGCTCTCCGGCGTTCACCGCTACCAGTTCCCCGCGGGCACGCTGCTGG
>JANOIK010000968.1:0-7503 GCA_031407585.1 Planctomycetota bacterium
CCGCCAGCGGCCGCGGGATTCGTTCTTCGCGGAGGCCGCGCGTCGCGGCGTCGGCATTCTCGCCCGCCTGCCGCTCTCCTCGGGAATGCTCTCTGGGAAGTTGACCGCCGAGAGCACGTTTGCGCCCGACGATCACCGCGCCTTCAACCGCGAGGGCGCGGCGTTCGACCGCGGCGAGACCTTCTCGGGGCTCGACTATGCGGTGGGACTCGAAGCAGTCGAACGCCTGCGGCCGCTCGTGCCGCCTGGCATGACGATGGCGCAGCTCGCGTTGCGGTGGATTCTCATGTTCCCCGCGGTAACGTGCGCGATTCCAGGAGCGAAGCAGCCGTCGCAGGTCGAAGAAAACGTCGCCGCAGCGGATCTACCGCCGCTGTCCGCGGAGACGATGGCTGCGATCGACGCCGTGTACGACGAGCTGGTGCGCCTGCAGGTGCATCACCTGTGGTAGCCAAAACCTCTCTGTCCCCCTCCCCGCCGAGGGGAGGGAGCCGGAGGATTCTTGATGGATCACTCGACCGTCACGCTCTTCGCCAGATTCCGCGGCTTGTCCACATCGCACCCGCGCAGCACCGCAATGTGGTACGCCAGCAACTGCAGGGGCACCACCGCGACGATTGGCTGCAGAAAATCGGCCGTCGCGGGAATCTCGATCACATCGTCGGCGAGTTCCGCCACCTCGTAGTCGCCCTCTTCGACGATCGCGATCACCGGCCCGCCGCGGGCCTTGATTTCCTCGAGGTTCGCCACGATCTTGTCATACACGCCGCACCTCGGCACGACGAACACGCTCGGGGTCCGCTCGTCGACCAGCGCGATCGGCCCGTGCTTCATCTCGGCCGCGGGGTAGCCCTCGGCGTGGATGTAGCTGATTTCCTTCAGCTTCAGTGCCCCCTCGAGCGCCGTGGGGAAGTTGTACTGCCGGCCCAAGTACAGGAAGTTGTCGCAGCCCACGTACTTCGCCGCGATTCGCCGGCACTCCGAGTTGGTCGTGAGCGCCTGCTCGACCTGAATCGGCAACTGGTCCAAGTCGTCGATAATCCGCAGCCCGGCCTCGTAGCTCAAATGCTGGAGCCGGCCGAAGTACAACGACAGCAGGGCCATCACCACGCACTGCGAAGTAAACGCCTTGGTCGAAGCGACGCCGATCTCTGGCCCCGCGTGCAGGTACACGCCGCCGTCGGCCTCGCGGGCGATCGAGCTGCCGACGACGTTGCAGATCGACAGCACGGGATGGCCCTTGCGTTTCATCTCGCGCATCGCGGCGAGCGTGTCGATGGTCTCGCCGCTTTGCGTGATTGCGAACAGCAGTGTCTGCGGCGACAGCGGCGGGTTGCGGTAGCGCAGCTCGCTGGCGTACTCCACTTCCACGGGAATGCGGGCGAGCGCCTCGATCATGTACTCGCCCACAAGCGCGGCGTGCCAGCTCGTACCGCAGGCGGTGAGCAACATCCGGTCGGCGCCGCGCAGTCGCCGCGTCGACAGGTTCAGGCCGCCAAACTTTGCGGTGGCTGCGTCGCGGTCGATGCGCCCCCGCATCGCGTTGCGCACGGTCTCGGGCTGCTCGAAAATCTCCTTGAGCATGTAATGCGGAAACTCGCCGAGCTCCACGTCGGCGGCCTCGATCGTCAGCCGTTTCACATCGTGCCGCACGTCGCCCGTGTCGCGATGGATCACGCGAATCGCCTCCGCGGTGACCACGGCCATCTCATGGTCGGCCATGTACACGATGCGCTCGGTGCGGCCGGCCAGCGGCGAGGCGTCGCTGGCGAGGAAGTTCTCGCCGTCGCCGACGCCGATCACCAGCGGGCTTCCCAGCCGCGCGGCCACGATCACGTCCGGCCAGTCGCGAAACACGATCGCCAGGCCGTACGTGCCGGTGAGCTGCACGAGCGTCGCTTGCACCGCGGCGACCAGCGGGGCGTAAGGGTCGGCCGTCGCATCGACCTCGGCGGACACATGAGCGAGCTCGTACGACAGAAGTTGGGCGATGACCTCGGTGTCGGTCGCGCTGACGAACGAGTAACCCAGCTCGACGAGCCGCTGCTTGATCGGGCGGAAGTTTTCGATGACGCCATTGTGAACCAGCGCCACGGCGCCGTCGGAGCTCACGTGCGGATGCGCGTTGACGTCGGTCGCGGGCCCGTGCGTGGCCCAGCGCGTGTGGCCGATGCCCACCGATCCCGCCGCGGGCTGCTTGCGCAGCAGTTTGGCCAGCTCATCGACGCGGCCCGCCGTCTTCACCGCGTGAAACGCGTCGCGCTGGACCGTCACGATGCCCGCGCTGTCGTAGCCGCGATATTCGAGCCGCCGCAAACCCGCGACGATGAAGTCGGCCGCCTGGTCGCCGCCGATGTAACCGACAATTCCGCACATGGACGACTCTCAGGAAGCACGCGCCGCAAACGGCCGTGATTTTGGGCAACGATCGCAAAACAACTTGTAAGCCGACCGCCGTGCTAGCACGCGGGCGACTCGGGGGAACACGCTTCAAATTACCACGCCACGCCGTGCCAGGCTACGCGAGTGCGCGGCCCACCGTCGAAACGACCTTAACCTGCGCGGCCAGGCTCGGTAATCTTTCGCGACTGGGCGCTTAAAAGCGACCGCCTCCCCACGCCCTCCACCCCGCGCCAAACGATGCCATGAGCTCCCGCCTTTCCACCGCCCGCCGCGTGCTCGCCATTCCCGCGCGGCGCCGCTCGACCCGCCTGCCCGACAAAATGCTGCTCCGCGACACCGGCAAAACGGTGCTCCAGCACACCTACGAAGCGGCCTGCCGAGCGCGCCAGCCCGAAGCGATCGTGATCGCCACCGACGACGAGGAAATCGCCGCCGAGGCCCGCCGTTTCGGCGCCGATGTGGTGATGACCAGCCCCGACGCCGCCAGCGGCACCGACCGCATTGCCGAAGCCGTGCGGCAACTACCGCGCGCTGGCGTCATCGTGAACCTGCAGGGCGATGAGCCCGAGGCCGACCCCGAGGCCGTCGATTGCCTGTTTGAATTGCTGGAAAAGGAGCCGTGGGCGTCGATGGCGACGGTGGCCACGCCGCTGCGCGATCGCGCGAAGCTCGCTGACCCCGCGTGCGTCAAGGTGGCGCTCGATGGCCGCGGCCGGGCGCTCTACTTCAGCCGCAGCGTGATCCCGCATCCCCGCGAGTGGGACGACGCCCTGCTCGCGGCCGAGCCGCCGGCGTTCTACCAACACCTGGGCATGTACGCCTATCGCCGGCCGTTTCTCATGCAGATGACCAAGTGGCCGATGGGCCGACTCGAAGCGATCGAAAAGCTCGAGCAGCTTCGCGTGCTGGAGCACGGCCACGCGATCTTGGTGGCGGTCGTCGAGCGCGCGACGCATGGCATCGACACGCCGGAAGACTACGCGGCGTTCGTGCAGCGCTGCCGCGCGGCGTAGCCAAAACGCCAAATACTTGACTCCCCTAACCCCTCCCCTCGGCGGGGAGGGGAGCACCGAGCACAGGCGACCTGAAGTCGCCCGAGCGCAGGTGCTACCGGTCGCGAAGCGAGGGGAGGGGGACGAAGCGGGCGCCAGGCGAGCGCTTTCCGTGTACCGCACGCGTCCCCCCTCCCCAACCCGCTGCTGCGCAGGGACTACCGCCTGCGCTCAATCGCCACCGGCGACCGTGCTCGTTGCTCCCGCCGAGGGGAGGGAGCCGGAAGTATTTGTTGTGAGCGCCGCGTTTGGCTCCAGCATCTGCAAACTCTGCGACTCAGGCTCCAGCAGCCACGCCTGGCGATCCTTGAAGTACCGCAACAACTCCGCGTCACTCGCCGCGTTCATGCTTCGCGCCCACACGATGTGGCCGCCGTCGATGTCGGCGCCGTTGTAAACCCACTCCTGGTGCGGGCTGTGCCCTGCCCCGTAGCGCACGAGAATCACCTGCTTCTGCGGCGACTCGCCGAGCTGCGCCGTAACCTGCTCGCGCACGTCCCACCAACCGCCGCGCGGCGCCGTCGCCGTGTTCACCGCGGCGACGGCGAACAGCACGACCTGCAGCGCCACCAGCCCGGTTCCGATGCGCCAGCCGCCCAGGCGACGTCTCCCGAATACGTCGGCCCGACGAAGCCCGGCCGTGGCGGCGACGATCAGCAGCGGCGCCGCCGGAGCGAAGTAGTGCGGCAAATTCCAAGTGACAGCCAAACACGCCAGCACCGTGAGTACGGCGACCGCCGCCACGGGCGTCAGCCGGCGCCAGCGCCACGGGCGGAGCAGGAGTAACCCAACTCCCATTATGGGCGTCACAAAAAACTCGGCCGCGATCCACACGGCGGCGATCTTCGAATAGATCCAACCCAGCGGCGTGGTCCCCAGCCGGTACCACCCCATCTCCCAGTCGGAATGAAACTCGTCAATGACGGCGTGACGGTACACGGGCTTGGGCGCGGGCGAGCCGCCGACAAATAGCGGGCTCTGACCGTAGGCAGCTTCGTGAATCGCGTAGGGAAACGTCAGCGGACTGCCGGTGACGGCCTTGTGATAAGCGCCCAGGCCGAGTCCCCCCAGGCCGACGATCGCCGCCATCGGCAGCACAAACCGAACGGCAATGTCCCGTAGGGAAACGCGCGCGCGGATCCACATGGCCAGGACCCATACCCCGACAAACGCACACAACGCCAACCCCTCGTAGGGGCGCGTCACGGCGAGCACCACGGCGCCGACGGCCATCGCCGCCGCGTCGCGAGCCCAAGTGCGGCGTCGCATTCGCAGTGCCGCGCCGACGACCAAGGCGGCGCTGATAAACGCGAGCGTCCCGCCCCAATACGATTGGCCCCAGACCAGCTGCGCGCCGGGGTGCGCCAGCCACAGCGTCGCCCCCAGCACCGCATAGCGGGGCGCGACCGACGCCAGCAACATCCAGTAGGCCACGACCGCCCCGAGAGCTGACAACATCCAAACGCCCACCAGCGGCTCGCCAGTCGCCACCTCACCAGCCGCGAGTGCGAGGCCTTGCCCCGGGGGATACTTCGACGCGTACGACGGCTGCTGAATCACATGGAACGTCTCGAAGTGCTGCCACTTCGGGTGCGTCGGGTTCGTGAGCCGCCCGTGAGCGAACGTGTCCGCCGCGAGCAGGTAGCTGAACTCGTCGTGAACCTTCGGCGCCGGCCAGTGGGCGATCGAAACGGCCGCGCCGACGCCGAAGCACACCAGCGCTAGCAAGCCCGCAACAAGCCACGGCCGACGCAACAGCGATCGAAGTCGTTCGCTCATGACGCGCATTCCACCGGCTTCTGCGCGAGCACTAGATACTGCCCGCCAAGTGGAAGCCGATGGACGAGCGACTCCAGCGGCCGCAGCCACCGCAGCATGTGTGGAAACAAAAACCACGCGTCGGTGCGAACCAAGCGAAACCCGGCCCGCCGCAGCATCCGCCGACACGCAATCGGCGATAGCGTGATCGCGTCGCGATCGAACGGAATCCGGCTCATCACCCATCGCGTGCCGGGATTCCACGGATTGTTTTCCCACAGCGCGAACCAACCGCCGGGCCGCAATGAGTCGAACACCGTGGCGAGCGCTGCAGGGCGCTCGGCGATCGGAATGTGGTGGAACACGCCGTTGCAGTACGCCAAATCAACGTCGCCCACAGGCAGCGTCGCGGCGTCGTCGGTGAATTGAAACCTCGCCTCGCCGTGGTCCCGCCGCGCGCGTTCGATCGCCGCGCTCGACGGATCGAACCCCCACAGCGCCTCGACGCCAAACTGCTCCGCCAACATCGGCGCCGCGAGTCCCACGCCCCCGCCGAAATCAAGCACCCGCCGAATCGGCTCGTCGCCAACAACGCGCGCCGTCCACGCAACTCTCCGCTGGGCGTAATACTGCGGCCCCTCGCCAGAAAGGCTTAGCCCCTCGTTGAGCGCCGCTTCGTAGCGCGCAGCCACAGCGTCGAACACAGACGCATCGGAAGCGGCGGCGGCATGCGACATCGGCGTCTCGCTTCAGCGTTTGCGAGCCATCCGCAAAATGCTGATGAAGAAGCTCGAGAAAATCGTTTGGAACCCCAGCGCCGCGAGCGTCACGCCAGGAATCACCCACCGCATCGTGTGCGAGTAATCGAGCGGCCCAAAACCGGCGGCCCGCCACTGATTGACCGCGGCGGTCAGCAGCCCGACGCCGCTCACGAACCCAATCGAGCCCGCGATCATCCCGCGCTCGAGCGTGACCCAACGGTGAAACACGCCCATGAGCCGCCCCTCGGGCATGAGGCCCTCGGAAATCGCAAACGTCTTGGCGAAAACCGCGAACTGTAAGAGCTGGCAGCCGAGCACCGCCGCCAGGCTCGCCACCAGCAGCGTATGGGCGTCGAACGTAACGCCCGCCACCGTCGCTCCCGGCAGCGCCAGCGCGTAACCCACGATCCCCGCGAGCAGCAACCCCAGCCCCGGCGCCAAAAACAGCCACCGCGGGCTGTACATGAAAAAGAATCGCAGCGTGCGCCACCCGTCGCGGATCGTCCGCAGGTGCGGCGCGTGCGCCTTGCGCCCGTCGGGGTGCAGCGTCGTCGGCACTTCCGCCACGTCGACGCCGAACAGACTGCTCTTGATGATCATCTCGGTCGCGAATTCCATCCCCGTGCAGCGCAGGTCGAGCCGATCGAACAGCTCGCGGCGGAATCCGCGCAGGCCGCAGTACACGTCGTGGATCGGCGCCCGGAACATCCGCCGCACGAGCCACGAGAACGCGGGATTGCCGATCCAGCGATGCGACACCGGCATGGCGCCGGGTTCGATGCGCCCGCCGCCGCTGGGCAGCCGGCAACCTTGCACCAGCTCGTGACCCGCGCGCAGCTGCGCGACGAACTTGGGGATTTCGAGGAAGTCGTAGCTGTCGTCGGCGTCGCCCATGATGACGTACACGCCGCGGGCCGCGCCGATGCCGCCCATGAGCGCGTTGCCGTAGCCTTTCTCGGCGACGCGGACCACGCGAGCGCCGAGACGCTCGGCGATTTCGATCGAGTCGTCGGTGCTGCCGTTGTCGGCAATCACCACTTCACCCACGATGCCATGCTCGGCCATCGCCCGCTGGGCCTTTTCGATGCACACGGCGAGCGTGTCGGCCTCGTTGAGGCACGGCATGACCACGGAGAGCTCGAGTTCCTGCGGCGGCGGACCTAAACGATCGGCGACGTGCGGCGGCTGCCGCTCGAGATACGCGTCGACCGCAGATTGGGCTTCGTCGAGCCGCGCAAACAGCGCCGCTTCGTCGACCGCCGCGGCAGCGGAACTTTGCGCGGGCGTGTGCGCAGCGGGATTGTCGAGCGAGGTGGCCATCGCGTCTTGAATCGGTACGAAATGAGGCGCGTGTTCTCACAACCCTAGCTTGTAACGGTGGTCCGGAGCGTGCCGCGTGCGACGCGCGGCCGCGGAAACAGTGCAACCGTGACGACCCGCCCCGCGCGTAGGCAAAACTGCTAAAATCCACCCGATGCACACGCCTGCCGACGACGCCGACATCCCCCTGCCCCTTTTGGTCACCGGCG
>JANOIK010000978.1:0-2825 GCA_031407585.1 Planctomycetota bacterium
AGCGTGCCGCCGAGCTCGAAGCCAGCAAGGTCTTCTGCAAGAACCTGCTGCGCCACGCCGACGTGCCCACCGCCGAATTCCGGGCCTTTCGCGATGTCTCCAGCGCCGTCGCGTACCTCACCGCGCGCGACGACCTGCCCGTCGTCGTCAAAGCCGACGGCCTCGCCGCGGGCAAAGGCGTGATCGTCTGCGACAACCGCGAAGCAGCCCTCGCCGCCGTCGAGCGGATCGCCGGCAGCCGCGAGTTCGGCGAAGCCGGCGCCCAGCTCGTCATCGAAGAACGGCTCGTCGGCCAGGAGGCGAGCGTGCTGGCAGTCGTCGACGGCCGCAACATCCTTGTCCTCCCCGCGGCTCAGGATCACAAGGCGGCGTTCGACGGCGATCAAGGCCCCAACACCGGCGGCATGGGCGCCTACTGCCCGGCCCCGCTCATGACGCCCGAGCTCCTTGAGCAAGTCCAGGAGCGCGTCTTCGTCCCCACCGTCCACCAGATGAAACGCTCCCGCCGCCCGTTCCGCGGCATCCTCTACGCCGGCCTCATGATCACCAAGCAAGGCGTGAAGGTTCTGGAGTACAACGTCCGCTTCGGCGACCCCGAGTGCCAACCGATCCTCATGCGGCTCCAGAGCGATGTGGTCGACCTACTCGAAGCGACGGTCGACGGCCGACTCGACGAAATTCCCCCGCCCGTGTGGGACCCGCGCCCGTCGGTCTGCGTCGTCATGGCCAGCGAAAGCTACCCCGGCTCCTACGCTAAAGGCCGCCCGATCCGCGGCCTCGACCAGGCCGCCGAGGTCCCCGACGTGAAAGTGTTCCACGCCGGAACAACGCTCCGCGACGGCCAGGTGGTCACCAACGGCGGCCGCGTCCTGGGCGTCACCGGCATCGGCGCCACAATCGCCGCCGCGAAGCTCCAGGCGTACACCGCGGTAAAATGCATCCGCTGGGACGGCGCCTGGTGCCGCAAAGACATCTCCGACAAAGCCGTCGACGCCGTTTAGCGCGCCCCCGCCGCGCGTCCCCCCAACGCTTGCGGTTTAGCCGCGACGCGAAGGAGCAAACGAGCACGGTCGCCAGTGGCGACTGAGCGCAGAGCGGTAGTCACCGCCGCAGGCGCCGCAGCGGAGCGCGGAACCACGCAAATGCACGACATTCCAATGGCCGCGGGCGCGAACCCGACGTAGAATTGGTACGTAGGACTAATGGGCAAGGGAATCCCATCCTCTTTCTCGATCGTGAATCATGCTCGCTCGCACCGCCACCTTATTGGCAGCGATCGCTCTCACGGTGTTGCAGCCGCTGGCGACGGCCTGCCAGTGTTCTGACTGCTCGAGCCGCGATTCCGCTCGGCAAGTGGCGGCGAACCAGCACAAGTCGTGTTGCAGCACCGCCAGTCACGCCAGACGTTCATGCTGCGAGGCGGCCGAAAAAGACTGTCCCTGCGGCTCATGCTCCGATGACGGCGCCACCGGCGAATCCTGCTTATGCTCGGCCCAGCCGCGCCCCTCAGCCGTCATCGGCGGCGCGGTGGAAATCGACCACTCATCCAGCGGCCACGCGTGGCTCGCCGTCATTCCGCCTGCCGCGATGCAAATTCTGCCGTCGACCGACGGCGTCGCCGGCCGCGCACACGCACCGCCCGGCCATTCTGGCGCACTCCGCCTGCACGCATTCTTGGGCGTGTGGTTGATCTGAGAGCGACGCCGCACGCGCTCCGCTTCGGCGGACCTTCGCGTCGCGGCTAAACGTTGGAATTCGACGTTGCTCAATTCATTTACCAAGCGCGAGGGCATCCCCGCGCATCTCAAGGAGATTTGTCATGTTACGAACTACGTTTCTGAAATCGTTGCTCGCCGCCCTGGCGACGGGCGCTGTGGGCCTGGCCGCGATGGCCGGCGGATCAGTGCAGGCCGCGTCGGCCGGCTGTTGCTGCGGCGAAAACTGCAAGTGCGAAGACTGCGGCTGCGCAGAAGGCAAATGCGAAAACTGCGGCTGCGACAACTGCACGTGCACCGATTGCAAGTGCGCCGGCGACTGCTGCGGCAAGTAGACGCCGTCACGATCGCTAAGAACCGAGGTCAATCGAACGCCCGTCGGCGAACCATCGCCGACGGGCGTTTTTCTGTTCAAATCGCATCTGCCAAAATCCGTAGTGCCAACACCCCAATTGTCCGCCAAGTCGGACTCATTCCAGATGCCCTTCTTTCCGTCGTCGTGCCGTCGTGCCCGTCGTGGTAAATCTTCCTTCGCTCTCCCTCCCCTCCCCCATTCGTGTCCTTCGTGTAATTCGTGGTTAATCGCCCCTCTACCCCTGGCCCATTTCCCCCTATTGACAAACGCGCCTAACTAGTGTACAAATAGTACCAAAAGCACGCACGTCGTAAACAACTCACCCCCATCCACCTTCCCCTCCCCCCCTGGCGTCCTTGGCGGTTCCTCCCCTCCCCCCCAAACCGGACACAATCCACCCCAAAGCGGACACAATAGGACCCACAGCGGACACTTAAACGCCCCAAACGGACGCTTCCCACAACGGCCCACAGCCTCGAAACCCCTAAAAACAAGCCCCAACCCTCAACGCACCGCCCTTTCTGTCCACGAAAACACAAAACCAATTGTCCGCTCCGCCAGCCGCAAACTCCGCGGCGATATGGTAGACAACTTGGAGGGAGTGATAGACTCGCACCGATGACGGCATGGAACTACATCCTGGCAAGCCTCCGCCAATACCGGCGCGTGCACCTCGCCGTCGCCGCCGGCGTCGCCGTCGCCACCGCCGTCATCACAGGCGCCCTCCTCGTAGGCGACTCGATGCGCGGCAGCCT
>JANOIK010000979.1:0-2663 GCA_031407585.1 Planctomycetota bacterium
CATGCTCCTGGCCGGGGCCATCGTGGGCATCCTCGCCTGGGGCATCGCCAACATGATGTACCTCGACCTGCCGTCGTCGTACGACTTCGGCGTCAGTCCCAACGATACCCTCGCCGCCGAACTGCTCGACTGGAACTCGTCGGAGGTGGACAGCGGCTACCGCAGCGGCGCCGTCGCCCTGCCGCTCGCTCACTACGCCGCGTACTTCGCGTTCCTGTTCGTCGCCGTGCGGTGGTGGCGCATGGCCGAGTGGACGCGCCCGGCCCGCGTGAGCATTTGGGCCATCGTGTGGGCCTGCGGCTTTGCGTTCCTGGTGAGCATGTTCTGGTGGTTTCCGCAGCCGCTGGGCATCCTGGCCGCGGCCGTGATTTCCTTCACCGTCCAGTTGGCCAGCCCCTGGCTTTCGCCTAGCCGGCGGAAGCAAATGGCCCAAGCCGCCGTCGCGGCGTAGGAAGGAATCGGAATGTCGTTCATCGAACTCACGCTCGTCCTCCTGGGCGGCGGCGCATTGGTCTTGTTTGTGCTGGCCATCATCCGGCCGCCGATCAAGGGAAGCGCCTTCAATCGCCTGGCCGTCGTTGGATTTTCAGTGCTCGCGCTCATGCTCGCCGCCAACGTTGTTTTTAGATTTCGTGGGGTGTCGGAACGTGCTTCTGAGATGCGCGACTGGTCGCACCAATCGCAGCACTCGTCCGAGGCGTTTATCGACCCCGATTTTTCGACGCACTCCGGCGCGCCCGTCGAGTGGACCACGACCGAAGTCCACACCTCGTCCAGCAGAGGCGTCCTGTTCATCGCGCTGCTCGTCCCGTTTGCCGTGTTCGCACTGGTGCGCTGGATGACGAACAAGCGCGTACGCAATCCCGAGGATGAGCATTCAGACAGCGGCTGGGGCTGGATCGCCGCCTCCGCCGCGTGCTTCCTCATTTTTGGCGTCTACTTCGCCTCCGCAAAGAGAATGGAAGTCGCCACGCTCGCGCCGCCCAGCGAGTCCGAGCCATCGATGGACGAGCTCATGGATCGCTACAACGCTCCGCGAATCCAAGTAACGGCCGGCGAGGTCGCCGCGGCGACCGGGAGCCCCACCGACCAAGCCTCCACCGCCTCCGCCAAAATCCTCGGCGACGCCCCAATCGCCGTCGCGAACTCCCAACTCGCAACAATCGCCGACGACGCGACCGAAACCGCGGCGAGGATCGAGGCGTCCGGCCACGAACATCCCCCAACAGCAACGCCGGCCGCCGCCGATCCCTTCGCGACCGACGCGGAACCCCCGGTCGCATCCGACCACGGCCGAGAGCATACGCAGCAGTTCGTCGCATCAAAAACCAAAACGACCACGTCGCGCCCCGATTGGGTCGACCAACCGTCGAGGTTCGTCGGAAATGTGCAGCGCGTCGTCGTCCACGCCGGCCCTTATTCCACTCGCGACGAATGCGATCAGGAACTTCGGAATAAAATGCGAGACGTTGTGTTGCAGCACTTGGCCGACTTGGTCCGCGAGGCAACCGGCGATGGATACCCTGACGTTCCCGATCTGGAACGACTAGGAATCACCGATACTCTCATCATTCGCGAATTTGTTGCCGACGACACTTTTTACGAGGATGGCGAGGCCTCGTTCGGCCTCACAACGTCTGCCTGGCGCTTGCTGGAGTTTTCAGAGCAGAGCAACCAAAACCTGGTGACCGCGTGGAAAAGCTACGCGCGCCGCAACCGCGTCGGCAAAACGGCCGCCGTGGCGGTTATGGCGCTGTCGGTTCTGGCCGGAATTTTTACCTTGCTGAAAATCGACACCTGGACCCGTGGCTATTACACCAAGCGATTGTTTCTCGGCGTCCCCGCCGCCATAATAGGCGCGATCTTCCTTTTGTCTTTTTTATGAGTTGACTACGGCGTTTCCGGAGCACTTCGGTCACGAGTTAGCCGGCGCCGTCTCGGCGCCGCGACGGCGCCGGCTAACACGATGCCTACTTCCGCCCATCCCGACGTCCTGCTGGTCGAAGCCATCCGCCGCGGCAAGCCCGATGCGTGGACCGACCTCATCGCGCAATACGAGGGGCGGCTTCTGTCGTTCGTCGACAGCCGCCTGCGTCGCCGCGCCGCCAGTGAAGACGTCGTGCAGGAGACGTTTATCGGCTTCCTCACCAGCCTGCCGAACTATGATCCGCAGCGGCCGCTCGAAAGTTGGCTGTTCACGATCGCCAGCCACAAGCTGACCGACCACCTGCGCCGCGAAGGCCGACGCCCGGCGATTCCGCTCTCCAGCGGCCCCAGCTCGGGCGGCGCGTGGGAGCCCCAGGGCCCCGATCGCCCGGCCAGCAGCATCGCCCGCAGCGGCGAGCGCCGGCAGCTTGAAGACGAGGCCCTCGCCGACGCCATCCGGCGGCAGCTCGACCTCTGGCGCCATGACGGCGACTGGCAAAAAGTAAAGTGCATGGAGCTGCTGTTCGTCGTCGGCCGCGGCAACAAGGAGACGGCCGAACTGCTCGACCTCAGCGAGCAGCAAGTCGCCAATTTCAAGTTCGACTTCCTCGAACGCCTACGAAAGTTCATCCGCCAGCAACGCCTGAATGAAGATGTTTTCCCGGAACTCCAATCGTGATTCGATCTCGGTTGCACTCCAGCCTCCAGCCTCCAGCCTCCAGCCTCCAGCCTCCAGC
>JANOIK010001046.1:0-1553 GCA_031407585.1 Planctomycetota bacterium
CTCGGCCCGGTCCTGGGCAAAGATATGCCCCAGGTCGCCGCCGCGATCAAGGCGGGCAACGTGCACTTCGACGGTGACAAGGTGATCGCCACTCAGGGCGATCGCACCTGGACCGTCGACGCCGCGATGGTGCAGATCCAATTCGAGGGCGTCGAGGGCCACGACGTGCTGAGCAAAGGCGGCCTGGTCGTCGCGCTCGACACGACGATCACCCCCGAACTGCTGAGCGAAGGCGACGCCCGCGAGCTGGTCCGCAACATTCAAGACATGCGCAAGGACGCCGACTACGCCATCAGCGACCGCATCATCGTCCAGCTCGACGGCCCCTACCCACACGAGTGCCTCGCCTACATCCTGGACGAAGTCCTCGGCACGCACGGCCCCGTGGCGAAGCCCGACCGCGAAAAACAAATCGAAATTAGCGCCGGCCTAGTGACCGTGAAAATCCAACGGAGAAGGGAGTAACCGCGAATCACGCGAATTTGCGCGAATAGGACCGTAGTTATTCTGCCTTATATTCGCGAAGATTCGCGTGATTCGCGGTAAAAATCCTCATGAGTGGTCCGAAGTTTTTCCCCGATCGCGAGCGCCCGACGTTCCCCAAGCGCGCGGTCGTCACCGGCGGCATGCCCTACGGCAACAAGGACCTGCACTTCGGTCACATCGGCGGCGTGTTCATCCATGCCGACTCCTTCGCCCGCTTCCTGCGCGACCGCATCGGAGCCGAGAACGTCGCGTTCGTCTCCGGCACCGATTGCTACGGCTCGCCGATTGTCGCCGACCACGCCGCCCGCGTCGCGGCAGGCACGGTCAGCGGCACGCTGGAAGAGTTCGTCGTCGCGAATCATAAACGCCAGAAGGAAACGCTCGACGCCTACGCCGTCGCTCCCGACCTGTTCGCGGCAAGCGCGCTCGAGCCCGCCCAAAAAATCCACGAGCAACTCGGCGCCGACATCCTCCGCACGCTCCACGCCAACGGCCACCTGGTAAAGCGCACCACGCCGCAGTTCTATGACGCCAAACGCGAGACGTTCCTGAACGGCCGGCAGGTCATCGGCCACTGCCCGGTCGCGGGCTGCCAGAGCGAGAAGGGCTACGCCGACGAGTGCTCGCTCGGCCACCAGTACGAGCCCAAGGAGCTGATCGCCCCCAAGAGCACGCTCACCGGCGACGTGCCCGAGATGCGTGACGTCACCAACTGGTACATCCCGCTCGAACAATTCCGCGACTCGCTGCGGCCCTGGCTCGAACAGCAGGCCAAGTCCGGCGAGTGGCGGGAGTTTGCCGTGAAGACGGTGCTCGAATACTTCGAGCCGCCGACGATCCACGTGAACCGCGAGCAGTTCGACGCCGCCGACGCCGCCGCGGTGCTCGCGCAGCTTCCGCAACACACGCGCAGCGAAGGCGCCGGTAAGAGCGACAAGTTCGTCTTCGACTCGCTCGCGGACCTCGACGCCGCGACCGCGCTCTTCGGCAAGGCCCGCATCAAGTACCGCACCGGCAAGACGCTCGTCCCCTTCCGACTCACGGGCAACCTCGACTGGGGCCTCCCG
>JANOIK010001089.1:0-1598 GCA_031407585.1 Planctomycetota bacterium
TCGCCAGCCCGGACGTGATGCGCGATCGCCCCCAGGTGATCGAGGCACTGCGCCCGCTCGTCGGCCGCATCGACGCCGACGAGATGAGGCGGATGAACCTCGCCGTCGACCAGGACGGCAAGACGCCGGCCGCCGTCGCCGACGAGTTCGTCGCCCGGCTGCGGTGAGCCGATCATTGACTTCGCCCTCCGGCGCCGACTAGTGTAGTGGCTCACAAATAACTTTACAGAGCGGTCCGGTTCCTGATACACCCGCTAACGGTGGTAAGGAGGGCGGGCGATGTGGGAAGCAAGCGCGGCGTTGACGGTGAACGAGGAGGCGAAGCGGACGCTGGAAGCGTGGGTGAGCGCGCGCACGTCGCCGCAACGGATCGTGCTGCGAGCTCGTATCGTCTTGATGGCTGGACAAGGCGTGCCGACACGACGCATCGCGCGCGAGGTGGGCAGCAGTCGACCAACGGTATTGCTGTGGCGCAAGCGATTCATGGCGGGCGGGATCAGTGCGCTGCTGGAGGACGCGCCCGGTCGCGGGCGCCCATCTTCGATCTCGGTGGCGAAGGTGAAGCGGATCCTCAAGGCGACCACCGAGAAGCTCCCGCGCGCCGCCACACACTGGAGTACTCGCACCATGGCGAAGGCCCAAGGCGTCAGTCATGCGACGGTGCAGCGGATCTGGGAAGTCCATGGTTTGCAGCCGCATCGGGTCGAGACGTTCAAGCTCTCGCGCGACAAGCAGTTCGTGGAGAAGCTGAGCGACGTGGTCGGAGTCTATCTGAACCCGCCAGACAAAGCGGTTGTGCTCTGTGTTGATGAGAAGTCCCAAATCCAAGCGCTCGATCGCACCCAGCCCGGGTTGCCGATGAAGAAAGGGCGCTGCGGCACGATGACCCATGACTACAAGCGCAACGGTACGACGACCTTGTTTGCCGCCCTCAACGCGCTCGAGGGAACCGTGATTGGGACATGCTATCCTCGCCACCGCAATATCGAGTTCCGAAAGTTCCTCAAGCAGATCGACGAGACGATCCCGCGAGGCCTCGACATCCACTTGATCCTCGACAACTACGGCACTCATAAGCATCCCCGCGTGGAGGCTTGGCTCCGGAAGCATCGGCGCTTCCATTTGCACTTCACCCCGACCTCTTCCTCTTGGCTCAATCTGGTCGAGCGCTGGTTCAGGGAACTCACGGTCCGACGTATTCGCCGCGGTAGTTTTGGCGGCGTACCCGATCTGATTGCCGCCATCACCGAGTTCATCGCTGTCAACAACGACGATCCGTCGCCGTTCATCTGGACTGCCTCGGTGCAGAAGATCCTCGAGAAGATCTCTCATTGTAAAGCTATTTTAGAGACACAACACTAGCGGAATTTGCGGCCCTCGGCGGGGTTGGCGCCGGGTGGCGCGAGATCCATGGAGAAGACCTCTTCGCCGTCGGGGGCGTCGGCGTCGAGCTCGATCACCGCGAGGCGCACGGCGCCGTCGCGGAGGAAGTCGATCTGCATGAAGCCGGGGTGCAGGAAGTTGGAGTGGGCGAAGAGGGTCTGCCGGTTGCTGCCGACCTCCGAGGCGTGCGTGCTCGAGCCGAGGCCGCTGACCAG
>JANOIK010001097.1:0-1750 GCA_031407585.1 Planctomycetota bacterium
GCCGAGTACACCGTCGACTTTGTGCCGAAGGTAAAGATTGAAGTCGTCGTCGGCGAGGACGTGGCCGCCAGCGCGGTCTCGGTCATCGTGGCGGCGGCCAAGACGGGCCAGATCGGCGACGGGAAGATCTTCGTGATCAACCTGGCCGACGTGATTCGCGTGCGGACCGGGGAGACGGGTCCGGCGGCGATTTGAGGGGTTGCGGATTGCGCGGACCGCGGGAGGGAACCCCGCGGCTCGCTGGATGGGGGAAACCCATTTTTTGCGTCACTTAGCCCCCGGTCTGTGACTAGGGGGCTAAATGGCGTATAAAGATTTTGTATAGGAACTATGCACGGGCTTGCTTAAACCCAAGGCACGCCTCGACGGCCGCCGCTCACTTTCTAATCGCTACCTTTCGCGTTTCGTTCGAGAAACTCCGGTAAAGTTGGCTCTTTTCGACCGACGCATTCCGCGTACGGCTAGGCAGTGGTACGACCTTTGCTATCATGCCCGGCGGTCGCCGTCCTGACGGAAGGCGACGAGCTAATGCTCCGGCAATACAGTGTTCGGGCGCTACAACCTCGAAAAAGGCGGAATCTTTTACGAGGGGGCGGTAGCGACGCGACCGCGGCGTTCTCGCCGCGCCGTAGCGTCGTTGAGCCGCGTCTTCGGCAGCGCAGGTTCGCTGCGCGAGGATGCCGGCGATTTGGGCCGTAGCGTGCCGAGCGTGCGCACGCATTGCTTGCCGGCGCGGTCGCTGGCTATTGGGCATCCTTTCCTTTTGCCTTTTGGGGAGTCTCGCTATGGGCATTCTTTGCCGCTGGTCGCCGCAGCTACGCGCGCCGTGGGGGATCTGGTCCCTCTTGGTGCTGTTGACATTGGTCGTCGCGCCGACGCATCGCGCTTGGGCGCAGGATGCGGACACGGAGGCGACGGAAACTGAGGAGGCGGCCGCGGACGAAGCAGCCAGCCCTGGAGAGGTCGCGGACGAGGAAGCCGATGAAGAGGCGGCCGAAGAGACCGAGGAAGAGGAACTGACGCTCGAAGGGGTCGCAGCATCCGTTGAGGAGTCCGGCAAGGACGCCGCGTTTGCCGGGCACACGGCGTGGATGCTGACCAGCAGCGCGCTGGTGCTATTCATGACGGCTCCGGGCCTGGCGATGTTCTACGGCGGCCTGGTCCGCAAGAAGAACGTGCTGGGCGTCATGATGCAATGCGTGACGCTTATGGGCCTGATGACCGTGCTGTGGGCGCTGGTGGGCTACAGCCTGGCGTTCGGCGGCAGCAACCCGTATTTCGGCAACGGCGAGTTCCTGTTCATGCAGAACGTCGCACGTTCGTGGCCCGAGGGCGGCGAACTGGTTGAGCCCATGTTCTCGGACTACATGTCAACGATCAACCACATGCTGTTCCAAGGGATGTTCTTTATCATCACGCCGGGCCTGATCTGCGGGGCCTTCGCCGAGCGGATGAAGTTCAGCACGATGGTCGTGTTCTCGGCGTTGTGGGGCCTGTTGATCTACTGCCCGCTGTGCCACTGGGTGTGGGACGGCGGCATCCTGGCATTCACGGCTACGTCCAAGTTGGAAGGTTCGGCCTCGCTAGCCGGCGGCGCGCTTGACTTCGCGGGCGGCACGGTCGTACACATCAGCTCAGGCGTTTCGGCCCTGGTGTGCGCGCTGGTGCTCGGCAAGCGCAAGGGCTTCGGCCACGACGATCTGCGGCCGCACAACCTGACCTACACGGTGCTCGGCGCCGCGATGCTGTG
>JANOIK010001159.1:0-3817 GCA_031407585.1 Planctomycetota bacterium
CCGCCAGCAAGCAACGTTCGGCGGACAAAATCCGCGAGCTCAACGCCGCGCTGCGAGCCGTCGCCAAGGGCAACGCGCAGGTGACGGTGCTCGACACGTACACGCTCTTCGCGAACGGCGACGGCGACGCCAACGCCGAGGAGTTTCCCGACTTGCTCCACCCGAACGACGTCGGCTACGCCAAGTGGCATGCCGCGCTCATCCCGTTGCTCGCGACGGCCGGCCTCGTCGAGACGGCCGCCGACGACTTCACGCCCGAAGAAGGTTTCGAGTCGCTGTTCAACGGCCACGACCTCACCGGCTGGGGCCTGCGGCCGACGACCGATCAGGACCGGGCCGACATCGAGAACTGGCGGAAGAACGACCCCAACATGCCGCCGTGGCCCATCGTGGCCGAGGCGACGAGCTTCGATGGCAAGGCCGCGAGCACCGACGGCCGGTACGCGGCGATCAACGGCCGGCTCGTCGTCACGACGCCCACCGAAGGCCGCCGCATTCAGCAGCTCTACACGACGGCGGACTTCCCAACCGACTTCACGCTGAAGCTGGAGTTCCGCGCCACGCCGAACGCCGACAGCGGCGTGTACCTCCGCGGCCGCCAGCTGCAGTGCCGCGACTATCCGCTCGCCGGGCCGTACAAGGAACTCACGAAGTACAAGCCGCAGGATTGGAACGAGATGGAGGTCGTGGTGAAGGGCCGCACCGCGCACTGCACCGTCAACGGCGAGCTTGTCGAAGCCGCCTACGAACTCCCCGAGACGGGCCCCATCGGCTTCGAAGGCGACCGCGGCCAAATGGAGTACCGCCGCATCCGCATCAGGAAATAAGGGAGCCCTATGCTTGCATCGTCGCGATGTCTCTCAACGGCGCTCCTCATCGCTTGCGGCTTAGCCCAAGCAACCGCCGCGGACCCCTTAGCCGACGGCTTCAAAACCCCGCCGTCCTCCGCGATGCCGCGCACGTGGTGGCATTGGACCAATGGCCACGTCACCACCGAGGGCATCACCAAGGATCTCGAGTGGATGCACCGCGTCGGCATCGGCCGCTTCCAGCTGGCCGACGTCGCCGCCGGCGGCGGGCAGACGATTGACGAGCCGCTGGATTTCGGCTCGCCCAAGTGGCTCGCCGCCGTGAAGCACGCCGCAGCCGAGGCCAAACGCCTCGGCCTCGAGATGACCATCTTCAGCTCCTCGGGCTGGAGCCTCACCACGTACGCCACCGCCTTCCCCACGCCCGCCCCCGCCGCCGAGGACGACGCCGACGGCCGCGTGCTGCTCGACCTCGGCGAAGTCCTCGACCTCGCGGAAGTCCGCCTCAACGGCCAATCACTCGGCATCGCCTGGAAGCCGCCCTACCGCATCGACGTCACCGCCGCGCTCAAGCCCGCCGGCGAGGACAACCACCTGGAAGTCGCCGTGACCAACCAGTGGGGCAACCGCATCCTCGGCGACCGCGTCGGCCCGCCTGACCAACGCGTCCTCGGCGAAGTCCCGCGCGGTTTCGGCCCCCCGGCCCGCGACCCACGCCCCTCGGGCCTGCTTGGACCCGTGCGTCTCGTAACGGAAACTGCTTCGGATACCGCCGCCGGCAACTGACGCGCGCCAGTAGTAATCCCCATCCGGTCCCCTCCCCTTGAGGGGGAGGGCTAGGGAGGGGTGGCGCGCTGGGTACACGCTCAATGTTAAGTAGTCCGCAGATGTCGCAGATTGCCGCAGATTCGGAGATAAGCGGGCGTGCGAGGCGCATCCGATGAACAATTGGTTTCTCGGTGATTCTTCAGACGGCGCGCTCATTCGTCTTTCTGATGACAGTCGCAAAGTCGAGATGTGGACGACGCGGCGATTGCCATTCGAGCCGAATGGATTGCTGCTGGACGCTCGAAACTTGCTTCGGAAAACGTTGCCCAACCTTTACGCCCGACCGGACGAAATCCTGGAAGCTCGATATACCTCGACTCAAGTTGGATTCGTCGATACAGAAAACGTTCTGTTCTACAACGTTGGGGCCGCAGCGTTCACTCCCTCGTGCGGCAATGGGTTGCGATTCGCCAGAGCGTTTACGCCGACTCCGAGCACAGGGGATTGCTTAGCTCCGTTTAACCATCATCATTCCTACGAACTTATACCGATGGAGGAGCTTGCAACTTCCAATGAGGTTGCTCTGACGCTGCGGTTTGCAATGCCGCGAATTAGCACAACCGCAAAGCCGCACGATTACTGGTGGGCCGCGAAGCAAGGAGAGGCGTTAATCGGCGCAATCCGACTTCACGAATCGCGAGTCTTTAGCATGGCTGTCGGCGTTACGGGGCCTCGCCCCATCGCAAACTGCGCTGCGATACTCAAGCCGCTCTTCGACGGCGTGATTGCCGCGTTGCACTACGACTCGACGGCGGATGCTCGATCGCCTGTGTGCGAGCGTCTCGGATGCGAACTCGGAGTTACTTCGGCGTTAATCGCGAATGCATTATTTGCCCCGGAATTCGCAATCCTCGGCGAACGGCGCGTCGTCGCGCCTTATCGCAACTTCGTCAAATGGAATCCTGAAGACGAGCTTTGTCTGACCGGGCAATTGTTGGCCCGATGCCACTCACAACCTGGTTGGCTCATCGAAGTGACAGTCGTTTAGGCCGCCCTTTGCCCGTGTCCACGAGCGCCGACATTAATCATGTTCCAAATAAATGTCGGCGCCGTTCGACACGCAAACGGCGATGACCGCAATGCGGCGAAAAGCCCATTGACTTTGGCCGCTAAATGGTGTACAAATAGATATGACGTCGCAAGCGTCCACAACTCAGGCATCGTAAAAACGCGTGTGCCGCAGGCACGCCGCGATCAAGCACGAGCCGTAGGGGCCTCTCCCACCCAGGAGGCCCCCACGGCTCGTGCTTTTTTTTATGACTCCCCCCAAAAAGCCGTGATCGGTGATCGCGGTCCGAAGCCGCGCGCTTGGCGTCGCGGCCCCGCACATCGTCCGCGCAGAAAGGAGGTTCCCATGCACCACGGACCACGTTGCAAAGAATCGGACAAACCCGCCCCGCCGCGCATCAGAAATTCCAAAACCCACGCCGTTTTGGAACGCCCCAACCTGGCCAGAGTCGACAATCACCGAGGCGCCGCGTCGCCGCCCGCGTCAAAATTATGGGATTGTGAACGCAACAGCGAAGTTCCCCACAAATGCGTACAAAATTCCCCCGCGGCCCCCGAGAAATCAGGCGTCAACCCAACAATTATGGAGCGCCGCCAAACCAAGCCGCTCCAAAACCTCCGCTCCCTACCTTCCGCCTTCCCCTCCGACCTTGGCGACCTTGGCGTACTTGGCGGTTCAATTCCCCCGCCCCAGCCCATACTTCGCAATACACCACACCGCGTTCGCCGCATCGCGCAGGCCGATCTTCTTCCCCGATCGGTAGTCGCGGCTGTTGTAGTGGATCGGCATTTCCATGATGCCGTACCCCAGCCGCGAAACCTTCGCCGTGATCTCCGGCTCGAAGCCAAACCGCTCCTGCTCGATGTCGATCTGCTGCAGCACCTCGCGGCGGAAGACCTTGTAGCAAGTCTCCATGTCGGTGAGCCATTGGCCGGTCGTAAAGTTCGACGCCACGGTGAGAGCCCAGTTGCCGAGCCGATGCACCCGCGACGGGTCCTGCTCCGCTCCTTCGAGGAACCGCGAGCCGTAGACGACGTCGGCCTCGCCGCGCTCGATCGCCGCGACGAGCCGCGGCAGGTCGGACGGATCGTATTCGAGATCGGCGTCCTGAATCGCCACGACGTCGCCGCGGCAATGGCGGAACGCGGTGCGCAGCGCGGCGCCTTTGCCG
>JANOIK010000454.1:0-5835 GCA_031407585.1 Planctomycetota bacterium
TGCTCGAGGGCGCCGAGGCTCAGGGCCGTGTCGTCGGATTCGCTCCATTGGACCAGGATGCCGACGGCACGCGTTGCGCTCTCGAGCGAACCGTGAACGGCCGCGTCGCCAACCGCGGCGAGCGCCTGGGCGTTCAGCGCGAGCAAACGCTGCTGGGCCGCCTCGCGCGTGTCGAAGCGGTCGTCGTTGAGACTCATCACCAAGGCGGCAATCGCGGCGGGATCGACTTCGGCGGCGTGCTCCCCAGTCGCGGTCGCCGCGGAAGTTGGCACCAGGGTCGGAGACTCGGCCCATGCGGAGAGCGAACTCGGTATCGCCGCGCACGCGCCCCACGCCGCACAGCGGAGAAGTCGCGAATTCACGGGGAAGCGGCGGCGGGCCATTCGATGCGAAACGCCGGGGTGCAGGCCGATTGACGCGGCGGGTGACCAACTGGGGTAATTGTACCACCTTTCGCGGTTCGATCAGCCGCCAATTTGCGGTCGGGAAAACGAGGGGTGGAGCGGCCCCGGTTTTCAGCTAACGTACAGGGACGCCTTCCCGCCCCGATTTCAAACTTCCTGCCGCACCCAAGCCTGGCGCCACATGCGATTTGCACTCCTCGGCGCCGACGCGGAAAGCCAGGCCCTCGCCGACGCGGCCGTCGCGACCGGTCACGCGCTCGTCTGGCCCGCCGCCGGGACGCCTGACGCGGACGCCGGCTGGGAGGACTTGTTCGACGCTGAAATCGCAGACGCGATCATCGTGGGCGCCGGCGGCGATTCGGTCGACTTGCGGGTGCGGCAGATGCAGGAGCTTGCCAAGCAAGGCCGGCCGCTGCTGACCGTGCACCCCGTCGTGCCCTCGGTGATCAGCTTTTTCGAGGTCGACATGGCGCGCACCGAAAGCGGCGCGCTCGTGCGACATTTCAATCCCCTGGTCGAGTCGCCGCGCATCGCCGAGTTCGCCGCATGGATCGCCGCCGGGCATCCCGAACTCGGGCCGATCGAGCAGATCGTCGCGACGCGGCAACTCGGCGACCGCTCGCCGGAGACGGTGCTCTGGCACTTCGCCCGCGACGCGGAGCTGCTCGCACAACTCGCCGGGCGGCTGGACCGCATCGGCGCCCACGCGGCCATGGGCGACGCCGACGCTGCGTATGCCTCGCTCAGCGTGCAATTGCTTGGCCCGCGGCAGGTCCCGGTGCGCTGGTCCGTCGAACCGCTCGCCCGGGGCACAGCCCTCTCCCTGTCGATCATCTGCGGAAGCGGCCGCGTGACGGTGGAGTTCGACGCCGCCGGCGCCTTGCGCGACGACTCGCCGGGGCCGACGCCGGCGGAGTTCGCCATCAACCGGTTCGTCGCCGCCGCGAACTCCGGCGACCATGGCGCCTCGACGTGGCCTGCCGCGCTCGATGCGATGGAGCTTGCCGACTCGATCGAGATCAGCCTCCGCCGCGGCCGCATGATCGACGTGCATCATCGCGAGTTGACCGAAACGCTCGCGTTCAAGGGCGTGATGTCAGCCCTCGGCTGCGGCGTCCTCGTCGTGCTCGTGCCGCTAATGCTCGCCCTGGGGTGGATCGCCGGTATCCTTGGCATCCCCATGTCGGAGTACTGGCCGCACCTGCTCTTGGTGCTTCTCGCCGGGTTCTTGGCGCTGCAGCTCTTGCCGAAGCTCATGGCGCCACGCGGTCGGCCCGGCGCCAGCGATGCTGGCGAGCGCGAGCCGCCGGCCGACTCTGCCGATTAGGCGGAAGTTGCCGACGGGCGGATGCCGATTCAAGAGTCGATGCGACTCACCGCCACGATCTTGCTCGGCTTCGCCACGACGTGCGCCCTCGGCGGCTGCGCCCGAGTGCAGCACCGCGACGCGACCCTGATGGCTCAATGCGCCTCGGCATTGGGCGATCGCCCCGTGCCGACGCAGCGCGACGCGACGGCGCCACGAGCCAAGCAGGCTCCGGCTCGCCGAGCGTCGCCGAAACCGGTTTCGCACCAGGCCGAGGTCGCAACGCGCCGCCCAGCGCGCGCGGCCGTCGTGCAAGCGTCGGCCGTGGAACGTGCCGCTTGCGACGATGCGTGCGTCACTTGCTCCACGCCTTGTGAATCAACGACAGCAACCTGCCCGCTGTGCCCGTTGGCCGCCTGCGACGCCGGCGCCGACTGCATGGATTCGTGCTGCCTGAACAACGGAAAATGCTGCCTCACGTCGGGAGAGTGTTGCCTGCGCTCGCTGTTTGCCCCCGGCCCGCCCCCGGCTCGCTACATCCCGCCGATGCCGCCGAAGTTTCTGCCGGTGCCCACGCAGCCCATCATGTCCCCGGCACGGCCCGACGCCCCCGACTATCGCCGCGGCGACGTGGAAGTCGGATTCCGCGACCAGTGGACTTCGCCCGGGCGGGATTAAGTCCTCAAACGCTGCCTTACGCGGGGTGGCACGTCTCAAGGTCCGCCGCAGGTCGTTCGGGACTCGCCGCGGCGAGGCGTGGTCTTTTCCATGGCGGACCGCAAAACGCTGCCACCACGCCCTGCGAAGACTTGGGCGTGCCACCCCCGAATCCGCTTGCAGTCGCAATTGCAAGCTTTATGGGTGACTGGGGACTCTGTGCGGGGTGCGGGTTGTACCGTTTAAGCGCCTCGTAGCGGGGGGCCGATCAACGGTGCTGGATCAACGGCGTTCGCACACCCGCCACGCCCGGCGCGCACCGACCCAGTGCGCGCCGCGCCGCCCACTCTCCGGACGACCCCGATGCATTTCCCGCGTCTCGCCGCTTTGCGCCCCTCCCTCGCCGTCGTCCTCGCCTTGACCGCCGCCGCGTCGGTGGCGCCTCCGTGCGCCCGCGCTGCTAGCGGACTGCGCGTCACGCCGATCGTCGAAGCCGTTCGCGGCGCCGGCCCCTCGGTGGTCAACATCCAAGGCCAGAAGTCGATCGCCGACACCTCGCCCGACGGTCGCGCCCTCGGCGGGACCCGCGAAGTCAACGGCATGGGCAGCGGCGTCGTGATCGACCCCCGCGGCTACATCCTCACGAACCTCCATGTCGTCGAAGGCGTCCGCCAAATCAACGTCACGCTCTGCGGCGGCCAGGCTTATACCGCCCAACTGCTCGCCCGCGACCCCGAAACCGACCTCGCCCTCATTCGCATCCGCACGCCGCAACCGCTCGAGACCATTCGCCTCGGCCGGGCCGACGATCTCATGGTCGGCGAAACCGTCGTCGCCGTCGGCAATGCCTTTGGCTACGAGAACACAGTGAGCTCCGGCATCGTCAGCGCGCTGCATCGCAACGTGCAGGTGAACGAGACGCAGCAGTACCTCGACCTGATTCAGACCGATGCGAGCATCAACCCCGGCAATTCTGGCGGGCCGCTGCTCAACATCGATGGCGAGATGGTCGGCCTGAACGTCGCCGTGCGGGCCGGCGCCCAGGGCATCGGCTTCGCCATTCCTGTTGACAAGGCCCTCGACGTCGCCACGCGGTTGATCAGCGTGCAGCGGCTGGAGAACCACTGGCACGGCATGACGCCGCTGGCCATCGATGGACCCACGGGTCCCGTGACCGTCGCCCGCATCGAACGCGGCAGCCCCGCCGCGAATGGCGGCTTTGAACGTGGCGACGAGCTGCGGCAAATCGGCGCGACGCCCATCGACCGCCCCCTCGACGTGGAACGCGCCCTGCTCGGCCGTCGCACGGGCGAACGCGTGCCGGTCGTCGTGCGGCGAGGCGGCTCGGACGTGTCGCTCGACCTCGTGATGGCCGACCGCAACGGCAGCACAGCCGTCGCATCGACCGGCCCAGCCACGCTGCCCTCCTCGCAACCGCAGAGCGCCTTCGAGCAAGCCACGTGGAGCACGTTCGGCCTGCTCCTTGAGCCAGTCTCTGCCGAAGCGCTTCGCGCCCAGGACCCAACGCTCGCCGGCGCCTTGCGCGTGGTCTCCGTGCAGCCCGGCGGCGCCGCGGCCTCGCAAGGCGTGGTCGCCGGCGACTTGCTCGTGCAGATCCACCGCTGGTACACCACCAGCGAGCAGGACGTGCGCTACATCCTCAGCCGCAGCGACGCGATCGCCAAGCTCGGCCCGGTGCGGTTCGACATCGTCCGCGACGGGAAGCGCTACTTCGGCCAGCTCGCCCTGACGCCCGGCGACAGCACGCGGCGGTAGGGCTAGTTGACGAGGGCCAAGCCTTCGCAAGTCTAAGGCCTGAAAGGCGGCCCTACGACAGCCCAGGGCAACGCCCTGGGTAGTGAGAGCATAGGTGCGTCCAGCCCTGTAGGGGCGGAACGATTGTCACGTCGAATGTTGACTTCTTGAGTTCTTCACGCGCTGACGAACTCGGTCGATCACAGCATCCAAATCGAGTGGCCGACCCTCACCGCGATCGGCCTGCTCAATCGAGGGTTGGAGCTTCTGCCTTAGCCGGTGTAGGTCGCGCTGATACGCGCGAAACTCCGCTAACGCAACTTCGAGCGTCGTTAGTCCGAGCGAGCGACTCAGTCGCTTGTCGACGAAGGCGTTGAACGCGTCTCGCTCAGTGGCAAAATCGGTGCTCATGATTTGGTCTCGGCGATCGCCGCGACTCTGCGTGCCACGGCCATTCTGGGGGCGATGGACGCGCAGGCAAACTACGCTCATTCGGTCACGACTCACCGACGCAAACACAAAGTTTACTGCTCGGGCTCCTTGCTACTGCGGCGCATCGCTAGAACTTGTGTTCCCGAGGCACGTGATCCCATCTCGAACACAAGCAAATCCATCGTGCGTTCCTTGCCCGCGATGTAGTGAATTCGCCAGGGTTCGAACGACTCTTGCTCATAGTAAAGCACGGAAATAAACGCCTCTCCCTCGCACTGCGTAAGAATGAAGTGCGCGTAAAACGGCTGTCCTCCGCTCTCGCCACAACTGCCTGTTGCCAATATTTTGTGGTTGCGGCGAGCGGCTATTTTCCTCACCGCCTCGCCCAACTTCTTGGATTCGTCGTCCCTCCAGAACTTCTCTTCCGTATCCTTGTTGAAGATCAAGAACGTCATGTCTGCAATCTTGCCATGAGCTTGTGGCCGTGCAGACATTTCATCGAACAGGGGCTGCATCTCAGGGACGACGTCCCATCGGCCTGAGATCACTTCCGCAAAGGGCGTAGAAGCAAAGGTTTGGCGTTCATAGGCCGCTGCGAGGTCGGAATTACTCGGCTCAGCGCAGTGGGCGGGGGCGCGCCCCATCACAAGCACCACCCCAATCAGTACGCGCTTGAAACGATACGGCGCCATGGCGCGACCTCATTCAAGAACCACCGGGACGCATCGACGCCCGTGGTTCCCACGGCGCGCTACGAAAGCTGAGAAAATAGTAAGTCGCGAAAAACTCTAGCTCAGCGAAACCGTCACCGTCTTGTTCTCGGTATACGCCGCCAGGCCCGCCTCGCCCAGCTCGCGGCCCAAACCGCTTTCCTTGAAGCCGCCGAACGGCGCGCCCGCGTCGAACACATCGTAGCAGTTGATCCACACCGTGCCGGCCCGTAGCTTGGCGGCCAAACGGTGCGCCTTGCCGATGTCGCGCGTCCACACGGCCGCGGCCAGGCCGAAGTTCGTCGCGTTCGCCCGGCGGGCGATTTCGTCGACGTCGCTGAACTTCAGCACGCTCAGCACGGGGCCAAAAATCTCGTCCGTCGCGATACGCATGTCGTCCTTCACGCCGGTGAACAGCGTCGGCTCGATAAAGTACCCTTCCGTGCCGTGCCGCTTGCCGCCCGTCACCAGCTTGGCGCCGTCGGCCTTGCCGTACTCCACGTACTTCAGAATCTTGTCGAACTGCGCCCTGTCGACCTGCGGGCCTTGCTCGGTTTCGGGGTCGAACGGA
>JANOIK010000455.1:0-1556 GCA_031407585.1 Planctomycetota bacterium
CGCGGAGTATTCGCAGCGCCAGTCTGAAGCGTCGCGGCGCACTGCGGAAGCCTCGCAGCGCCAGTCGGAAGCGTCACAGCGCGGTGCGGAAGCGTCGCAGCGCAGCGCGGAAGCCGCGCAACGCCAGGCGGCTGCGGAACGGCAGGCGGCGAACGATGCGCAGCTGAGCGCCCAAGCCGCCCGCCAGCAGACCCAGGACGCGGAGGCCCGCTCGCGCCAGCTGGAAGCGCAGCTCAAGGAACTGGAAGCGAAGAAGACCGATCGCGGCATGGTCATCACGCTCGGCGATGTGCTGTTCGACACCAATCACTCACAACTCAAATCGGGCGGGATGCGCAACGTGCAGAAGCTTGCCGACTTTTTCAAACAGTATCCGCAGCGCAAGGTCATGATTGAAGGCTTCACGGACAGCGTCGGCAGCAGCAGCCGCAACCAGGACCTCTCGGACGAGCGTGCCCATTCGGTGCGTACGGCCTTGCTGGGCATGGGCATCAGCGCGGACCGCATTACATCGCGGGGATATGGCGAGTCCTATCCGGCCGCCAGCAACGACACCGCGGCGGGCCGGCAGATGAACCGGCGCGTTGAGATCATCGTCTCCGACGAAAGCGGAAGCATCGCTCCGCGCTGAGCGACATCACGCGGTCAGTTGGACGATTTCCCGCCCCGTCAGGCGCGGTCGCGCAGCTCCGTCACGCCGCTTTTCTCGGCGCAATGGTCGCAGCAGAACATACGGCCGGTCTTCTCGAGCCCGTGTCCGATGATCTTCATGCCGCAGTGCTCGCAGGTGGGGGCGAGCTTGTGGATCGCGCACTCGAAGCTGTCGAAGGTCATCGTCTTACCGCCGGCAATGACTTGGAACGCCTTGTCGTAATCGTTACCGCAGGAATCGCACCGCCCCATGGAATCCTCCTACCGTTAGTTCGACAGAGGCCGTTTTGATTCGCTGGCGCTACCGGCGTTCCCGCCCGCGAACAGCAATTCCTCCCGCAAGCAGGAGTATTACGGCCAGGATCAGCAGGCTCCACTGGGATAGCGTCGGGATGGGAATGACGGCTACGCCCGGCAAGGGCGACACGGTGAGCACCACGTCGTTGCCGGTGCCGCCGATGTAGGAGATCCGCAGCGTACGGCCGTTGAACGGGATGCTCGCGCCTTCCGCGAGCCCCGCAAACGTCCCCGTGACCGCGTCGACGCCGTCGTTGGTGATGATTGTGAAGTTGTTGCCCGGGCCCGGAACGAAGGCGCCGGCAAGGGTCAGAGTCGCGCCAGCGACGTTCACGGTCCCGGTGACGTTCGTGTTGTCGTACTGCGTGCCGAGCGTCGCGCCCGCGATCTGCTGCAGCAACGTGCCCGCCAGTACGAGGCTGCCGGTGTTGAGCTGTCCGGTGGCGACTCCCGGGGACAACGTGCCGCCGGCGTTCACAGTGACGCTTCCGGTTGCCGTGCCGGTGCCACCCAGGGTGCCGCCATTGTTCACCGTCACCGGTCCCGCCATGCTGCCTGTTACTACGATCGCGCCCGCGTTGATCGTCGTGCCGCCCGCGTAGGTGTTG
>JANOIK010001179.1:0-18487 GCA_031407585.1 Planctomycetota bacterium
ATGGTGGGCGACGTCACGGCGCAGAACGGCGACGTCGAAGGCGCTCTTCCCTTTTACGAGCAAGCGCGGGACGCCCTCGCCGAACTCGTGGAGCGCAACCCCGACGTGGCCGACTACCGCGCGGAGCTCGCCGCGGTGCGTATGAATTTCGGCGCCCAGCAGCAGGCGCTCGGCGACGACGAGGCGGCCCTCGTCGAGATGGACGCCGCGGCCGAGGCGCTCTCGGCGCTCGTCGAAGCGAACTCGGCGACGCCGCGCACGCGCCGCGACCTGGCAGTCGCGCTCCGCGCCGGCGGCGAACTGCTCGCGGCGCTCGACCGCCCCGACGAGGCCCGCGAGCGCTTCCGACGGTCGGAGCAGTTGCTCGAGGCGCTCGTCGACGAGTTTCCCGAAGACGAGGCGCACGGCGCGGAGCTTGAGCTGACGCGCGAGGCGATTGTGGAACTCGATGCGATTTGAGCGGAATGGTGGGTGCAAGAAGCACCCACCCTACTCTTCTTCGTCTTTGAGCTTCGCTTTGCTCATGACGTCCTGCTGGATGTTGCCTGGCACGACTTCGTAGTGCGAGAATTCCATCGTGAAGCTGCCTTGCCCGCCGGTCATCGACGAGAGCGTGCGGGCGTAGGTGGTCACCTCCGAGAGCGGCGCCTTCGCCTCGACTGTCGTCATGCCGCCGGCCGTGTCCATGCCTACCATTTGCCCGCGGCGGCCCGACAGGTCGCTCGACACGTCGCCCACGTTGCCCGGCGGCACGGTGATGTGCAGGTTCACCACGGGCTCGAGCAGCCCCGGCTTCGACTTCTTGAACACTTCGGCGAACGCCTTGCTCCCCGCGATGCGGAACGCCGTTTCGTTCGAGTCCACGGGGTGGTCCTTGCCGTAATAGACTTCGACGCACACGTTCTGCACCGGGTAGCCAGCGATGACGCCCGTCTTGATGCGCTCGAGAAAGCCCTTCTCGATCGCCGGCATGAAGTTGCCAGGGATCGTGCCGCCGACCA
Source organism: Planctomycetota bacterium (assembly GCA_031407585.1). Lineage (GTDB taxonomy): Bacteria > Planctomycetota > Planctomycetia > Pirellulales > Lacipirellulaceae > Lacipirellula. The sequence goes on from JANOIK010001179.1 coordinate 1,002, forward strand.
CCGTGTCGACCCACAGGAAGTTCGGCCCCTTGTGAAAGTGCTTGTTCTTGAGCTGCGGGAACCGCTCCTTGGTCGCCCACTCATCGGGGTCGGCGCCCTCGGGGAACGGGTACATGCGGATGTGGACCTCGCCGAACTGGCCCGAGCCGCCGGACTGCTTCTTGTGGCGGTAGCTGCCGTCGCCCGAGTTCTGGATCGTCTCACGGTACGGCACCTTCGGCTCGTGGGTTTCGATCTCGACGTGGTCGCGCCGCTTGAGCCGTTCCTTAATGAGCAGCAGGTGGAGCTCGCTCATGCCGGTTAGCACCATCTCCTTGGTCTCGACGTCGTGGTCGAGGTGCACTGTGCGGTCCTCTTCGGTGAGCTTGTGCAGCGCGACCGAGAGCTTGGCTTCGTCGCCGCGGTTCTTCGGCGCCACGGCCAGGCCGATCATGGGGCGCGGGAACTCCAGCGGCGGCAGCTCGACCTCGCCGAGCGACGAGCCGGTGTGCAGGTCCTCGCTCTTGGCGATGGCGACGATCTCGCCCGCGACGGCCTCGTCGACCGGGTGACTGGCGCCGCCCTGCATTTCCAGGAGCGGGCCAAGCTTTACCCCCTTGCGCGCGTGGGAGACGTGCACCGTCGCGCCGCCTTTGAGCGTGCCGGAGTACACGCGGATGAAGCTGAGCTTCTGGACGAAGGGGTCGATCCGCGTTTTGAACACCTGGGCGGCGAGCGGCGCCGACGGGTCGCACTTGAGCGTGACCTCGTCGCCGTCTTTGGTTGCCTTGCGCACGACGGCAGTCGGCGGCAGCGCGGCCGCGGCGAGGATGTCGAGCAGCTCCTTCACGCCGACGCCCTTTTTCACGGACGTGCAGACGATCGGCGTGAGCGTGCCCCCGGCGATGGCCTGCACGAGCAGCTTGGAGAGCTCCTCGGCGGTGGGCATCTGGCCCTCGAAGTACCGTTCCATCATCGCTTCGTCGACTTCGATGATTGACTCGATGAGCGATTCGCTGAGCGAGGTGGGGTCGATCACGGCGCCGGCCGCGTCCTTCGGCGGGTTGAGCGTGCTGGCGACGCCCGTGAGCGACTCGCCGATGCCCAGCGGCACGTTCAAGAGTGCGCAGCCGTTGCCGAAGCTCTCGCGGATCTGCTCGACCAGCGCGGGCAGGTTGATGTTGTCGGCGTCGAGCTTGGTGAGCACGATGATCCGCCCGCACCCGGCCTTCTCGGCCTCCTTCCACGCGCGGCGGGTGTTGACCTTGATGCCGGCGTGGGCGTCGATGGCGATGACCGCCGTCTCGACGGCCCTGAGGGCGCCGACCATTTGGCCCACGAGGTCCGGGTAGCCGGGGGCGTCGATGAGGTTGAAATGTTTGCCCGCGTGGTCGAGGTGCACGACGCTCGCTTCGATCGAGTACTTGTGGTTCTTCTCTTCCTCGTCGAAATCGCAGATGCTCGTGCCGGCATCCACGCTGGGGCTGCCCTTCACGGCGCCGGTGGCCGCGAGCAGCTGGTCGACCAGCGTCGTCTTGCCGGCGTGGCCGTGCCCGCAGAAGGCAATGTTGCGAATGTCAGCGACGTTGCGTGCCATGGCGCGTTTCCTTGAAAAGAGCAAACCGTCCGGGGAGGGGAATTGACCACGGATTTCACGGATTACACGGATCAAGCAAGTAGAATTTCAGGGTGTTGATTTCAATGAGTTGTGAATCGCCTCGCTTCTGCTCAAATCTTTTCTTATCCGCGAAATCCGTGTAATCCGCGGTTGTCTTGTCTTGCCTTTATCTCTTCATCGCTGCAGCATTGGCGGCGGCCAGCGCATCGGCAAGCGTGAGCGTTCCGGCGTAGAGCGCCCGCCCCACGATGGCGCCGGCGAGCCCCGCGGCGGCGAGCTCCGCAACGTCGGTCGCCGTGGTGACGCCGCCAGAGGCAATCACCGGCGTCGCGGTCGCGGCCTGCATCTCGCGCATCGCGGCGACGTTCGGCCCGGCAAGCATCCCGTCGGTGGCGATGTCGGTGTAAATGATCGCGGCAAGCGGGGCGCCCTCGAACTGCGCCACCATGTCGACGGCCGCGACGGTGCTCGTTTCGAGCCAGCCGTCCGTCGCGACGAGCCCGTTGCGGGCGTCGACGCCCAGGGCGAGCCGGTCGGGGAACTTCGCGCACATGTCGCGAAACCACTCGGGCCGCTTCAGGGCGGAGGTGCCGAGCACGAGCCGCGACAGGCCGAGCTCGAGCAGCGACTCAATCGTGGCCTCGTCGCGCACGCCGCCGCCGAGCTCGCACTCCATGTCGACCGCGGCGAGGATCGCCCGCACGGCGTCGAGGTTGACGGGCTTGCCCGCGCGGGCGCCGTCGAGATCGACCAGGTGCAAATGCCGGGCGCCCTCGGCCTCGAACTGCCGGGCGATGCTCGCGGGATCGTCCGAGAAGACGGTCTCGCGGGCGTAGTCCCCCTGCTCGAGCCGCACGCACTTCCCGCCCAACAGATCAATGGCCGGCCAAATCTGCATCACGTCTTCGCTTTTATTGAGCAGCGCGGGCGGAGAGAAGCACTGCTGAAAATATCGCAGAGAGGGCGGGTGAATTCAAGCGCCGCGAGAATGGAGAGGCTCCTCGCGACGTCGAATCAGCATATTGATCTCGCGGGCCCTGCTAGAATGACGCCATGGAGAAGCCACACCAATTCAGCCTGCGTGGAATGTTTCTTGCGACGGCGATCGCAGCTGTTGGCTGTTGGATGCTCGTGGTCTTGGGCAAGCCGACGGTGTGGCTGGACGGAGGCGATACAATTCACGGTGCACTTATCGTGCTCTTTGCAGTAGCGACGCCGCTCCTGGCCACCACTGCACTTTTCGGGCGGCCTCGCTTTTGGTGCGCAAGCGTCTTGGTCTCGCTCGCGTTTGTCGCCGTGTATCTTTGGAAGATTCCCGAGGAGTAAGTCGAAGCCGCAGCACGACTCACAGCTCGGCAAAATTCTTAAGTACCTGAAGCCCGACGCTCTGGCTCTTCTCCGGGTGGAACTGCGTCGCGAAAAGATTGTCCTGCCACGCGACCGCGCAGAACGGCTCGGGGTACGAGGCCTCGCCCGCGACGACGCTCGCATCTCGCGGCGTCACGTAGTACGAGTGCACGAAGTAGAAGTACGACTGGTCGTCGATGCCCGCGAAGATCGGCGGGCGGCGTCGCAGGTGCACCTGGTTCCAGCCCATGTGCGGCACCTTGTACTCGGGCGGCACGTCGAATCGCCGCACGTCGCCCGCGAGGATGCCGAGGCCCAGGTGCTCGCCGTCTTCGTAGCCGACGTCGAACAGAAGTTGCAGACCGAGGCAGATGCCGAGGAACGGCTTGCCCGCGAGGATCGCGTCGCGAATCGGCTCGACCAGTTCGCGGCGCCGCAGTTCGGCGATCGCGTCGGCAAAGGCGCCGACGCCCGGCAGCACGAGTTTGTCCGCTTGCGCAAGCACCTGGGGATCACCAGTGATTGCCGCCGCGTGGCCCATGCGCTCGAAGCCCTTCTGCACGCTGCGAAGGTTGCCCATCTGGTAGTCGATGATGGCGAGCATGGGGAAGGCGCTAGGCTCGAGGCGCTAGGGACTAGGAAAGCGGAGGGCGGGCGGGGACGCAAGGCGGACAGCGCGGCGCGCGCTGGGGTTCGCCGTGCCATTGTAGACGGCGGGGAGAGGCCGCACGAGCGGCTGGCTGCGGACTAACGGCGCGCCATGCGTTCGGGATAGACCACGAACTCGATGCGGCGGTTGCGGGCCTTGCCGGCGTCGCTGGCGTTCGAGACGACCGGGTGGTTGGCGCCGTGGCCGATGACGAACAGTTGGTTGGCGGGCATCGTGCCGCGTTGCACCAGCGTGTTGTACGCCGCGAGGGCCTGGCCGGCCGAGAGGTGGTGGTTCGTGGGGAACTGCTGCGAGTGCGTGGCGCCGTCGTCGGTGTGCCCCTCGATGCCGATGAGGTTGTCGGGGAAATTCCGCCGCAGGTCCGCGCCGATGCTCTCGAGCAGCGCCTCGCCGCCGTTTTGCAGGTAGTTGCTGCCGGGCATGAACACGCGGTCGGCGGGCGCCTCGATGCGGACGACGTCGCCGTCTTGTCGAACCTCGACGCCAGGGATTTTGGTGAGGGCCAGATTCTTCAGCAGCGTGTTGTTGGCGTGGATCTCCGCGCCCGCCCGTTGCTGAACGGTCGCGACCAACTGCGTGCTCTGCGTGCGGAGCTGATCGGTCTCGGTGCGCGTCGCCAGGAGCTGGTCGGTCGTGGTCTGAAGCTGGCCGCGCGTGGCGACGAGCTCGTCGTTGAGCAGTTGGACCTGCTGCCGCGATTGGGCGAGCAGCGACTGGATTTCCTGATTGTCGCGGTCGAGCGCCGAAGCGCGCGATTGGTACTCGGTGTTCTGCTGCGCGAGCGTCTGCATCTGCTGCGTCACCGCCGCCTGATTCTGCGGCTTCGGCGCAAACGGCATGTTGTTGCAACCGCCAACGACGGCGAGCGCGAGAGCGACAACGGTGACGCGAAGAATCGACACGGCAACACGCACGAGCGGCGACGGGGGAAGGCCAGGAAAAGCGGGCGAACGATAGCTAAGCGGCCATCGTGCGGCAAGGGCAACCGAGGCGGTGTGGCCCCAGATTCCCGCCCGCGGCGTGCAGCGCATTGAGGCCTGAAGGGCCGGCATTGGATAGCCCAGGGCGCAGCCCTGGGTAGCGCTAACGTCGTTTCTCGGGCCGTGGACCCAGGGCTGCGCCCTGGGCTATCGCATCGCGGCCTTTCAGGCCTGAGTGCGAATGCCAGCAGGTTTATCAGTGACCCGGCGCCATGCGCCCCGCTAGCACGCCCGGGTACGCCCCATAGAACCGTTTGATAAAATTCCGCCGCCAGCGCTGCGGCTTGTGAGGCGCCCAGCCGAACCGCGCCAGCAGCCGGTCGCTCAGCCGCGTGTTCGCCGCGTCGCATAGCAGGGCGTCGGTTCCCTTCAGCTCGGCGAGCGCATCGAGAGCCGTGATCGCGGCCCGCACCGTCGCGTAGGATGTGCCCGCGGTCGACGCGACGTACTTCACCGCTAGGAAGTTCGCGAACTGCCGCGGCTGGTTGTAGTACAAGAGGCACCGATCGGCGTCGCCGCGCTGGTGATAGCCGGCGCCGGTCGGCCAGAACTCTGGCCAGGAAATGAGCTTGGGCAGCGGCCGCAGATGCACGGCGACGATGCGCCCCGCCGCCGCCTCGATGACGCCGTAGCGCCCCCGCACGAGCGCATCGCGGCCGGCGTTCCAGTCGGTGATCGTCGTCGTAAAAATCGATGGCATGGGCAACACCCACTCGTGCTATTCGTCATCCCCGCGGAACAGCCGCTCTTTGATCGTTCGCCACACGACAAGGATAGCCCACAGCAGGACCACGCCCGCGGCGAGGATGGCGACGACCATTCCCGGCCAGCCAAAGACGTCCGCCAGCGGGCCGTCGGCGTTCCAGAACCAGGCCCAGCGGACGACCAGGGCCGCGGTCGCGAGCGACAGAAACGGCCCGAAGTAAATCTCGCCGCCGCGGCCGGTAACGACCTGCAGCAGGCCCACGATGAGCGCGGCAAACGGCGCGAGGAAGAAGATGATCACGCCGGCCTGCCAGCCGAGGAAGGCGCCGACCATCATCATGAGCGTGACGTCGCCGAAGCCGAGCGCCTCGACGCGGAGGGCGGACGACGCGCCGATGCGCACGGACCAGACCATCGCGCCGCCGCCGATCATGCCGACGAGCGCGGACAGCAGGCCGACCCAGGCCGGGCCGCCGTAGAACCACACGGCGGTGATGGCGCCGGCGCCGGCGAGGCCGATCCAGAGCAGCGGCGGTCGCGTCAGTTCACGAGCGACGCGCGCCAGCAGCACGCGCAGGCCGAACGCGACGCCGCGTCGGCCGCGCCAGATTCTCGGCGTGAGCGCCACGCACCACGCTGCGTAACACGCCAGGCCGACCGCGAGGCCGAGCCATCGCCGCGCCCCGTCGAGCGCCGCGGGCCATTCGTTCGGCGCCACGGGCGACATGGGCTCGACGTACAACGCCCCGTCGCCCGCGCCCAAGCCCGCGGGCACTGCGATCTCGACGCCCACCGGCGGCGCCGCCAGGCGAAGCACCGCCTGCGGTAACAGCGACATCGGCAGCGCGGCCGCGAGCACGAGCCCAAGCAGAGTCCCCGGCACGGTGATTTCGTCGGGGATCGTTTTCTCGTCGATGTCGATAAGGCTCGCCGCCGCGAGCAGAGTCAGGAGCAACGCATGGGACGCGAACGTCGCCACGGTGATCCAGGTCGGCGCCGTTAGGACGCCCGCCGCAAGCGGTCCGCCGGCCAGCGCCGAGAACTGCTCGGCGATCAGCCCTTGCCGCTCGACTTCCCACCAATAAAGCGCGGCCCAGGCGGCGCCCATCAGCAACTCGACGACGAGCGGCCGCACCCAGAACCCGCGACCGTGCAGCACGGCTTCGCGTCGCAAGCCGAACCAACCCCACAGGGGAATGCGGTCGGACCTTCGCCGCGTCGCCGCTCGCTCATCGGCAGGCGACCACGGCGAGATGGCCCGACGGTTCCACGCGAAGCCATAGACGGCCCAGTTCACCAGCGCGCCGGCCAGCGCGCCGCCGACGAACGTCGCGACGAGCGCGACCGGCAGCGGCAGTGCGGCGAGGGGCGGCATAGGCAAGCGCATCGGGACGAACTACAGCCCCAGGGCCGCGACGATTTCGTCCGCAAGAGCCGCCGGAGCCTTACCTTCGGTATCGACCTCAAGCGTAGCACAGGCCCGGTAAATCGGCGTTCGCTCGGCGAGAACCTGCTCGATCTCCTGCCGGCCGCCCGATTTAGTCAGGTTAGGACGGCGCCCGGCCGTCGTCGCGTCGGCGTCGAGCCGCTGGAGGATCGTTTCGATTTCCGCCCGTAGCCACACCACGGCGCCGCAGCGGCTGATCGCCGCGCGGTTCGCCTCCCGTAAAACGGCGCCGCCGCCGAGCGCAACGACGGTGCGCTCGCGGTCGCACAGCTCCGCCACGACCGCGCTTTCGGTATCGCGAAACGCCGCCTCGCCGTCGTCGGCAAAGATCGCGGCGATCGACTTCCCCGCGCGGAGCTCGACTTCGACGTCGGCGTCGACCCAATCCCAGCCGAGCCGTAGCGCGAGCTGCCGCGCCACGGTACTCTTGCCCGTGCCGCGGTAGCCGATCAGCGCGATGGTTCGAAGCGGAGGCGCCACGGCACATTCATTCCGTGGGCTTGGGCGGCGTCTCGTCGTCGTCCGGCCCTGGCGGCAGGTCCTCCTCCGAGGGCGGTGGCGGACTATCCGGCGGCGGCGGCGAGTACCGCACTGGGCCGATCGCGCTTTTGAGCACCTCGCGCATAAGATCGGCGGGCGCCTCCTTGCGCGTGAACAGGAAGAACTGCAACATCGCTTGCCGCACGAACATTTCGACGCCCGTGATCACTGCGCAGTTGCGGGACCGCGCGTCCTTGACCAGCAGCGTGCTCTCGGGATTGTAGACCGTGTCGAACACGAGCATCGAAGGCTTGAGGAACGTCTTCTGAATCGGCGACTCATCGACGTTGGGGTGCATGCCGATGGGCGTGCAATTGACGAGGATGTCGACGTTGCCGCGGTGGCGGGCCTCCCAGTCGACGGCCTTGGCGTCGAACGCCGCGGCGAGCTTCTCAGCCCGCGCCATCGTGCGGGAGGCGATCGTGGTGAGCGCGCCGCGCTTGCGCAGACCGAACACGATCGGCCGCGCGACGCCGCCGGCGCCCAGCACCAGCACGCGCTTGCCGGCGAGCGGGCTGGGATTCGCGCCGATGTCGCCGAGGGTGTACTCCAGGCAGTCCATCGCGGCGTTGTAGTCGGTGTTGTAGCCGATGACCTCGGCGCCGTCGAAGACCACAGTATTCACCGCGGCAATGCTCTTCACCGCGGGGTCGACCTTCGTGAGAAACCGCGCGATGGCCTCTTTATGCGGAATCGTAACGCTCAGGCCCTTGATGCCCAGCCGCGGCGCGTCCTCCATGAATTGGCCCAACGCGTCGGCCGGCACGCGGAACGGCGCGTACACGGCGTTGATGCCCTTGTCCTCGAACGCCGCGTTGTGCACGTGCGGGCTGAGGCTGTGGCCGATGGGGTCGGCGATCACGCCAAACACCGTCGTGTCGGCGCCGGTCCGCTCGTACCGGTAGATTTCGTTCATCTGCTTGAAGCTGAGCTGCCCCGGCGCGAGCGTGCGTTCGTGGTGGAACGTCGCGTAAGTGAAGGGGGCGCCAAACTTCCCGGCGAGAATGCGCGACGGCGTGCCGATGTCGCCCATACACATGCCGACGGTGGGCACATCGCTTTCCTGCATCATCTCGAGCATCCGCACGTTGTCGTGCGGGTCGTTTGCCATGCAGGCGATCTTGACGATGTCGGGGTCGAGCGCCGCCATGCGGGCGTGCAGGTCGCGCAGGTCGTCGGGCGTCTTGCGGAAATTGTGGTAGCTGATGATCCGCTTGGTCTTGCCGAACCGGCGGATTTGCCCGGCGACGTCTTCCTCGAGATCGATCCAGTCGACGCCCTCGGCGATCGCCTCGCGCAGCAGGAGCTGGCGATTCTCCTCGGTGCCGGGCCACTTGCCGCCGTCTTCCTTGCGCCGGCAGGTGATGATCACCTGGCATCCCTCGGGCCGCTCGGCGAGCAGCCGGCGGATATTCACCTTGCCGGCGACGTAGTCGAGGCGCAGCTCGACCATCTTGGCGCCCTGCTCCGCCAGGTGCTTGTGCTCCGCCATGATGTGCTTGTGGCGGCTACGGCCTATCGCGACGCAAAGCATGTTCTACTCAAGGTTCTGATTTTCACCACGGAGGCACGGAGGGCACGGAGTAAGGGCAAACAAATTCAGTCGACGGAAGAATGTGAAGGGAAGTTGGACAAGAGAATTGTTGTCTTGTCGCAAGCCTTCCGGCTCCGTGCTCTCCGTGCCTCCGTGGTCGTTCGTTGACCCTATTGTGATTCATTTCACGGCGGCGATCAAATGCGCTGGAATTGTCGATCGAGCTGCTCGCGCGTGAAGACTAACGCCGTGGGCCGGCCGTGGGGGCAGTGGTGGTGGTCCTGGGCCAGGCCGCGGTGCTCCAGCAGGGCGTCGATTTCGGCCGGGGTGAGCGAATCGCCGTACTTCACCGCGGCTTTGCACGCGATCATGTGGAGCAGTTCGTCGAGCAGGTCGCGGCTTTCGGGCGCCTTGCCGCCGGCGAGCAACTGCTCGACCACGCCGCGGAGCACGTCTGCAGGAGCGAAGTTCGCCAGCATCGCGGGGTACGCGGCGATGAGCACCGTCTCGCCACCGAAGGGTTCGACGTCGATGCCGAGTTTGGCCAGCATGTCGCGATTCTCCAGCGCGGCGGCGGCTTCGCTCGCCGCGAGGTCGACGGGCTCGGGCACGAGCAGCCGCTGGCTTTCGACGGCGCCGGCGAGGACGCGCTCGCGGAGCGCTTCGTAGAGGATGCGCTCGTGCAGCGCGTGTTGGTCGATCACTTCGAGCCCGGCGTCGGTTTCGGTCACGAGGTAGCGATTGTGAATCTGGAGCGCGCGGCCTGAGCCCAAGTGTGAGGCCGGCGGGCCGGCGTGGGACGCGTCTTCGCGAAGGGCGTCGCCGCCGCCGTTCATGAGCGGCGTCGACGGCCGCACGGGAAAGGGGCGCGCGGCCATCGGCTCGACGCGGTGAAGTTGCAGCGAGTCGGCTCGCTCGGCGAATTCGCCCGTCGCCGTGAACGCACCGGCGCCCTCGCCTGCAGGCGCGGCGGGGCTCCATTGCCGCTTCGCCCATTCCCACAGGTCGCTCGTCACGGGCGCCGCGGCGAGCTCGTCGTCGGCGTTCGCACTCGATCCCGCGGGCAGCGACCCCCGCGCCACCAGGTCCGTCGACAGAAACTTCGTTCGCAGCGTGCCGAGCAGGTGGCTGTAAATCCGCCCGCCGTCCTGAAACCGCACCTCCAGCTTCGTCGGGTGTACGTTGACGTCGACTGCCGCGGGGGGCAGCTCCAGGTGCAGAAAGCAAATCGGAAATCGGCCCGTGAGCAGCAGCCCGCGGTACGCCTCGCCCAGGGCGTGCTGCAGCGAACGGTCGCGGATGAACCGGCCGTTGAGAAACACGTACTGCATGCGGTTGTTCGGCCGGCTGTGCGTGGGGTTGGCCACGTAGCCGGAGAGTCGGATGTCGTCGTCCTGCGCGTCGACCGCGATGAGCCCCTCGGCCACCTCGGCGCCGAGCAGCGCGGCGACGCGCTCGTGCGTCTCGGCCGGCGGCAGGTCGTGGAGCGTGCGCCCGCCGTGCGCCAGCGTGAAGTGCACGCGCGGATGGGCGAGCGCCAGCCGCGTGATCGCCTCGGTGAGATGGCCCATCTCGGTTTGCGTGGTGCGGAGGAACTTCTGCCGCACGGGCGTGTTGAAGAACAGCCGCCGCACTTCGATCATCGTGCCGCAGGGTCCACTCGCGGGTCGCAACGATTCTGCGCCGCCGGTCTCGAGCTCGCCGCCGACGATCTCCAGCTCCATCGCGGTCTGGGCGTCCGCGGGCCGGCTGCGCATGACCAGTCGGCTCACCGCCGCGATCGACGCAAGCGCTTCGCCGCGAAACCCGAGCGTGGCGACGCGGAACAAATCGTCGGCGTCGCGAATCTTACTGGTGGCGTGACTGGCTAGGGCGAGCGTCAACTCGTCGGCCGCGATCCCGCAGCCGTCGTCGACCACACGGATCAGCTCGATGCCGCCCTGCTCCACCGTGACGTCGATCCGCGTGGCGCCGGCGTCGAGCGAGTTCTCGACGAGTTCTTTGACGACGCTCGCCGGCCGCTCGATGACCTCGCCCGCGGCAATCTTGTTGACGACGCTCGGCGGAAGTTGGCGAATGGTGGGCATAAGAGGAATTTATGATTGCTGATTTATGATTTCTGATTTGGGGTTCCGATTCCGTGCATTGCAAATCAGAAATCATAAATCAGAGATCATAAATCGCCCTAATTCAGTCCGTACTCTTTGATCTTTCGGTATAAGGTGCGCTCGCCGATGCCGAGCAGGCTGGCGGCTTCTTCGCGGTTGCCGCCGGTCGCTTTGAGCGTCTCGGCGATGTGCAGGCCTTCGATTTCCGCCAGCGGGCGGCCCACGAGATCGCCGAGGCCCGCGGAGCTGCTCGCCGCGGGCGCGGGCTCGCCGCCCGCCAGCTCCGGCGGTAGGTCGTCGACGTCCAGCACCTCGTCGTAGTCGACCACCACCATGCTCTCGATCGCGTTTTTCAGTTGCCGCACGTTGCCGGGCCAGTTGTACGTCATCAGCCGCCGCCGCGCCGCGGTCGTCATGCTGCGAATCTTTTTGTGGTGCCGCGCCGCATGCATCTGCGTGAAGTGCTCGATGAGCAGCGGAATGTCCTGCGTGCGGTCGGCCAGCCGCGGCAGCGTCACGGTTAGCACCTTCAGGCGGTGGTACAGATCCTCGCGAAACGTGCCGGCGCGGATCGCGTCTTCGAGATCGCGATTGGTCGCCGAGAGAATCCGCACGTTGACCTTGATGGGGTCGTTTGAACCCACGCGAGTGATTTCGCTGCTTTCCAGCACGCGCAGCAGCTTGATCTGGGTGGGCAGCGGCATGTCGCCCACTTCGTCCAGGAACAGCGTCCCGCCGTTGGCGTACTCGAACTTGCCCACGCGGTCGGCGCTCGCGTCGGTAAACGCGCCGCGAATGTGGCCGAACAGCTCGCTCTCCAGAATGTTCTCGCTGAGGGCTGCGCAGTTGAGCCCGACGAACGGCCGACTCTTCCGGGGGCTGTTCTGGTGGATCGCCTGCGCGACCAGCTCCTTGCCCGTGCCCGTCTCGCCTTGGATCAGCACGGTGGCGTCGGTCGGCGCGATGCGCCGCAGGCGGTCGATCAGCTCCTGCATCGCGGGGCTGTTGCCGATGATCCCCTCGAAGCCGAACTTCTCGTCGAGCCGGCGGCTCAGCTCCGCGTTGGCCCGCCGCAGATGCTGGTTCCGCGAGGCGTTGTCGACCACGGCCCGCAGTTGCTTGAGGTCGAGCGGCTTGAGCAGGTAGTTGAAGGCGCCCTGCTGCATCGCTTCGACGGCGCTCTGGATCGTGCCGTGGCCGGTGACGACGATCACCTCGGCGTCGGGCAGATGCTCCTTGGCGTGGGCGAGAACGTCCATTCCCGTGGCATCTTTCATCCGCAGATCGGTGACGATGACCTCGAAGCCGCCGCGGTTGATCTGGGCAAGCCCTTCGGCGGCGGTGGTCGCGACGGTGCACTCGTAGCCGACGCGCGCAAGGCTATCGGCCACGGCGTCGGCATGGGCCGCGTCGTCGTCGATCACCAGCACCTTGATGGGCGCCGCCGCGGCGGCCGTCGTCGACTTTGACATAACGACGATGATACGGCTGCGAAGCGGCTGCTAACAGGGGCGTCGGCTCTGTCCCGGCTGAGGGCGAAACGCCCCGCGTTGCTCTCAGTGAAAGAAATACGCGAGCACATTGACCGTGATCCGCGCCGCGTCCGCACGCGTGTACCCGCCGCAGTCGACGGGCTCGCGGCTTTCCAGGGCGCAGCTCAGATCGTGCGGCGAGAACACCACGACCCACTCGTCGTCGATCCGCACGCCCTCGAGCTGCGGCGGTCCCACGACGAGGGCCCCCGCGTCCGCCGTCGCCCCGATCGTCGTCGTTCTCACCGGCGCCCGGCGCGACACGCGCTGCAGGTCGTAGCCGTGAAACTCCGGCGTTAACAGCGGGTCTTGCGCCGAGATCGGTTCGAGCGGAGAGTCCGGTAGTACCAGCGCGAGCTCCTTACGGAACGCCGCGGTGAACTCCGGGCTCGAACAAATCGCGTCGGCAAGCAGCACACCGCCTTGCGAGAGGTATTCGCCGAGTCGCTCGCGTTCCAGCGGCGTCAGCTCGAACGCCGTGCGCCCGTGCATGAACAGCGCGCGATAGCGAAATAGATTGGGATCGGTCAGGCTGAGCTCTCGCGGCGCGGCGTCCACGGCCAGCCGCAGCTGCTCATCGGCCAGCCGGAGCACGGTCCACAGCGCGCCCGGCGCGCCGGCGCACCCGCCGCCGTGCAGCACGTTCGCGATGTAAATCTTGCCGCGCTCCATCGGCGCGTTGGCAGCGGCCAGCTCCGCGACGAGCGGCGCGAGCGGGTCCTTGAACTCCACCTCGCGGTTGGTCGCGTACGCGAGCACGTTTGACCCCATCGCCAGCGCCGCGTCTACCTTCTCTGCCACGCCCGCGGCGGCGTTCGTGGGGAGGCCGCCCGACAGCTCCCAGTGACACGCCAGGTCCTGCGGGCAGTAGATCACCGCCGTGCGGCAGTTCACATCGACGCCCCAAAGTTCTCGCACATGATCCAGATCGACGCGCTCATCGGCGTACCATGCAGGATGGCTCAGCTCGAGCGGCCGCAGCTTGGCCTCCGGCTCGGGAAAAAGTTCTTCGATGAGCCAGCGAAACGCGGCGTCGAACTCCCCGCCGCCGCACGACTGCACCGCGAACAGAAACCCGCCGCGATCGATGTACATCCGCAATTTCCGCTTCGACTCGGCCGTGAGCTGCGGCGCGTCGCGACCGCTGAGAAACATCACCGGCGCCGTGAGCAGGTCCTCGACCGACGCCGCGGAAATGTCAACCGTCTGGTGGGCGAGTTCCAGGCGCCAGCGCCGCTCGACATGGGCCGCGAGGTTCCGCACGGCGCCGCGATGACGGTTCCAGTCCTCGGCCGGTCCGTGCGCCAAGTGCGAGACCACCACCGGCCGCCGCGCCTTCGCCATGAACAAGAGCGAGAAGCTCGTGGCCACTAGCGGATCGGCCAGATGCTCCTCGTCCATGTCTGACGGCCACGCTCCGGTGGGCAACTGCATAGCGACCAGCTCGCCGGCGGCCTCGCGATACCAGTCGTGCCCGGCGATGAGCCGCTGCCCGGTGACGCGACCGACGCGTTCCAGGGCAAACAGATAGTAGCTGTGCCAGAACTCGGTGCCCGGGTTGCGACGCACCGTGAAGTTGCGCTCGAGCCACGCCTGACCGCGCGCGATCGCGGCATCGGGCTCCTGCGGCTGGCAGCACAGAATCGCGTCGCCTTCGAGCTTGGCGTCTCGCGCGGCGAAGTGCGCCTGCCCCGCGATCAGCGAAGCGATCCCGCCGCACGTCATGCTTCCCGAGCCGGGGTAGCCGGGGCCCCAACCCCATGAGCCGTCGCCGTTCTGCGATCGGCGCCAGGCTTCGAGCCCGCGCTGCCACGTGCGGTCGCTCGCCCGTACTCCGGCGCGCTCCGCGTCGTACAGCGCGAGCATCGCCATATGCGACATCGAGTTGTCGGTGTGATCGGGCGTGCTTTCCACCGGCAGGGCCCACATGCCCGCATTGTCCCCCGCGACCAACTGCCTCTTTTCGAGCCAGGCCACGTTGCGGGCGATGAGGGCCAAATCTCGCCGCGGATCCCCGCGGCAGAACGCCATCGTCTGCAGCGACGCAGCATAGGTTGCGGTGGGCGTGAAGTCGCGCAGGTAGTCGAGCGCCTCGCGCACCGGCTCGCTCTCGGGCGCGTAACCCGCGTGGAGCAGCGCGAGCGTGCAAAGCGGCGTCAGACCGCCCGCATACAGCCGCCGCTCGGGCCACGAGCCGTTGGCCTTCTGCTGGCTGATGAGATAGCGTGCGGCGCGGTCGATCGAGGCAGTGACCTGCTCGGCGGTGACGCCGCGCTCCTGGCCGCGCACCGTCGAAGACGCCAACACTACGGCGATCAAACTGGCGCACACGGTGACCGGCGCCAAGCGGCGACGCGTGAGGTCCATCGGCGGTCCACCTCCGTGTTGGACCACGTGCGCGCAGAAACTCCCTGCCGCCGCGGCCGTCGTCTATGTCGAGATACGGACGATGATATGGCCCGGTTTGGCGAGCGCATAGGCGTCAGAAGGGAACCGCCAAGGACGCCAAGGTAAGAATAGAGAATTTCACCATGACGGCACGAAGAACACTACGTAAAGGCTTAAGAACATAGCCCGAAACACTCGCACTCTTAGGTGTTCTTCGTGCCCGTCGTGTTGAAAAAATCGCCTCACCGCATGTTGCTCGTCATCACGTTGATTGAGCTGCTTGGCGAGTTCGTAATCCGCGGCGCCACCGACCAGCAGCGCAGGACGCGACCCGATCTTAGAAAAGCGCCGCCTACGCCGCTCCGCGAAGTGCGGCGCGCAAGAAATGCTCCCCAAAACCCGATAGAAAAGTCTCACGTCGCCACGAAGCTAACCGTTCGCAACGCAATGTCAAGAGGCGGGATTTGACATGCCATGAGATCAATCTGCCTGCTCGCGTAGGAGTTCTTCAATAACGGCGCCCACGGGCGGCGCTAGGGGATGTTCCCGCTGCAGCCTCGCGGCCTTTTCGCGAAACTCCTCAAAAACTTGAGGCCGAGCTTTTTTCATATCTCGCAATGTACCTACGAGCAGAAGGCGCGCCGTGGGATTCTCCGGATCCGTCAGGCACAGTTGCAGATTCCCGTTGAGGATCTCGCGCTCGCCGTTCAGAAACTCCGGCGACGCCTCGTGGGCGGCAGCCATGACAGCCAGACCTTGCTCGATCCGCAGGAGGTAATCGTTGAAATTGCCGCCTTGCGGCAAGCGATAGAATCTCGGCGCCTCCTGCGATTGCACGCCAGCGTGCGCGACGGCGGCCGCGACCAACCAATCGACAATCGCCAGAAACGCCGGCGCCGGCTGCGTGGGAATCAACGAGAATTGTCGCGAGGCCAGCAGCGACTCATCGATTGTGCGCACAAGTCTCACCGCAACCTCAAAGGGCTCCTCCATCGCCTCGATATGACACAGCACGACATAGTCTGCCGGCGGAGCGAGCTGCCGCGCCTGGCTGGCGCCAACCTCGTCGGACCAACTCTCCCCGGCCAGAACAAATCCGCCGGTTCCGCCGACTAGGAACGGTTGCATGGCGAGGGCGACGCCGTCGGTTTCCAGGTGAATCTGTTCCGTTAAGAAGAGCATGAGGCTCCGCGCCAGGCGGCCCGCCGCGCTCGACAGTTGCTGTTGGGGCTGCGTGGCGTTGCTCGCGCGCACGCTCGGAGACACGACGCACACGATCACCGCGTCGTCCGCCTTAGGCGGCAACAGCGCCGCGGTTGCGGACGGGTCGCGGAGCCAGACCGGACCTTGGATCGCGGCGAACGAGATTCGGATCTGATCCGGCGCCAAGCCCCCATCCGCTTGAACGCGGGCCTTGGCGATTTCCACCTCCCAAAACGCGAGCGTCGCGGCAAAGTCCGGTCGCTTCAGCGCGTAGAGCCGATCGACCAGCGCCCGGGCGTGGTCGAAGCGCCCGAGATCGACGTTGGCTTTGATCAGGTTGTTCCCCACGAGGACCCCGTGGAAGGCGGGGTCGAAAAGCGGCATCGCGAGCCGCAACGCCTCGATCAGCAGGTTATGGTTGCCCAGATCACCCGTCATTTGCATGAGCAGGTTCTGGGGGACGGGCCGCGGCGCCAGTTTTAGCGCTTCCCCGTAAATCGCGAGTGCCGGCTCGTTGCGATTCTCGTCCAGGGCGCCGCGGGCGAGCCACAGCCGAGCCAGCCAACTTCCGGCAAGCGCCGCCACCCTGCGAAACGCCTCCGTCCCCGCCGCGGCTCCGCCGCGCTCGTTCGCCTCCTGGTGATACCACAAGAGCGCGTTCTCTTGGTTCGGATCAACCTCCAGCGCCCTCCATAAGGTCTTCGCCGACTTCTCGCTGTCGCCGCGACGCTCATAAACCTTCGCCAGGTTGTTCAGCACGTATCCGTTGTCGCCATGCTTCGCCAAGTGGCCGCCTAGCACTCGCTCGGCGTCCGCCAGACGACCGCACTCGAGATACACGATTCCCAAGATGTTCGCTGATCGCGCGGGTTGCGGGTCAATCTCGTGAAGCCGCTCGGCATGCTTGACGATGTCTGGCGCAAAGCCATCATTCAGGGCCGAGACGATGAGCTGATGCAATTGCTCGGCGTCGTTGCGGGCCGATTCTAAGTTGCCCAGCAGCACATCATCTAACCACTGCTGACGGGGAATCAACGCTTCCCGGCCGTACTCATCGTAAACTTTGATCATGGTCTCGCCGGCCGCATCGCCCTTATCGAGGCGTGACGGCGGCGTCAGCGCGCGCTTTTCGGAATCCTTTCCAAACAGAAGTCTTCGCAGAAACCCCATTCATTGCCTCGCCGCCTGTTGGACCAACCCCGGCTCGTCAGATGTTTTGAGAGTTGAGGCCGTGCAACTGAGAACTCAGTCCGCTTGCGCCCCCAGCCGCGCCGGCACGGGCAGTTCGATCGTAAACTTCGTGCCGTGCCCCACTTCGCTTTGCACGTGGATGGCGCCGCCGTGCGCTTCGATGATCTTGTGCGTCGTGGGCAGTCCCAGGCCCGAGCCGCCGGGCTTGGTCGAGAAGAAGGCCTCGAACATGTGGGCCGCCGTG
>JANOIK010001182.1:0-3067 GCA_031407585.1 Planctomycetota bacterium
TGCGATACAACCATCGCACGCTCCAGAAACTGGAGGAACTCAAACGCGAGCGGGCCAAAGAGTTCCGGCTGCCGTGGCAACGGTGAGCGAGCGCTCCGACACGCCGCTGGGCGCCATGCCTTCGTCCGCGTAGGCATGTGAAGTACGCCAGGCATGCCGACGTACAGGAATTCCGCCTCGACGACAACGTTTACTCCAGCCAGGGCGCACGCTATTGCCTTGGGCCAATTCGGCAAACCGCTCCCGCTGAGTTGCCTTTTCGAGAGAAATCGGTCACAATAGGGAGGCGGGCCCGTCGATGACCAAGCTCCGCAATTGCTCCGCCGGCATTCTCTTTTCTTTTTGCGGAACACTCCATGGCGCGATGGATTCTCACCGCACTGGCCGGCGCCGTCCCGCTGATCGCATCGCCGTCCGTCGCTCAGACGCTCTACTGGGACGCCGCCGCCGGCGCGGATAACGGCGTCGGCGGAACCGCCACCTGGGGAACCACCTTCAGCACGTCTTCCACGGGCGACGCAGGCTTCACGACCGCCGGCGCCGCCAACCAGGTCATCTTCCAAGGCACGGCGGGCACGGTCACGCTCGCGGGCACACAAACTGTCGAATCGGTTCGCTTCAACACGACCGGATACACGCTGCGGGCCGACGGCGGCTTCCACGCTCTCGCTGGCGACATCACGCTGGCCGACGGCGTCCAACTCAACCTCGGCTCCGATGAAGGCTTCACCGCGACCGCGGGGCCTAAGATCGGCAGCGTCACCGGCGGCGTCGGTTCGTCGCTCCGGTTCGTTGCGAACAACGCCAAAGTCTTGCTAGCGCCCGGCGCAACGATCGCCGCCAATGCACCGGTTACCCTGACGCAAACCAGCGGCTACGCCGGTTTCATCTCTGATGGAGGAGCTGCAACCATCGACGCTGCCATCACCAGAAGCACCGCGCTTTCCACCGGAGGCGCATGGCTCGGCGCCACAGCCGGCAGCACGCTCAACGTCAACGGCGGCGTCTCGGCGGGCTCTTGGCTGATCCTGTCCGCGGACGCCGGCGCCACGATCGGCCTCAACACGGCGATCACCGCCGCGCAGGTTGTCTTGACGGGGGGTGGCCCAGGCGTGGTGAAGCTAGGCGTCGACAATCCCATGCAAACGTCCAGATTGCAGCTTGGAAGTCCCGGCGGCCAAACGCTCGATCTCAACGGCCACGATCTCACCGTGGCCGGACTCATTGCCAGTAGCCCGCACATGGGCGCGATTACCAACAATGGTCCTGGAACCGGCACGAACACGCTCAAGGTCGCCCCCACGAGTAGCGACAACTCTTCGGCACTCGCGATTCCGCTCAAGGACGGTCCCACCCGAAAAACGGCGCTGCACTACGCAGGCAACGGCTCGTTCCAAGTCTCGTCGAATAACACCCACACGGGCGGGACAATGGTCAGCGGCGGCGACGTCAGTTTTTACTCAGGCTCGCTGCCGAGCGGCGGCGCGCTCACGGTCGCCGGCGGCGATGTCGAGTTGCGCTACAGTCCCACCATCGCTGCGCTGACCGTCACTGGCGGCCGCATCCTCGGCGCCGACAGCTCATTCCCTTACTCGATCAACGCCGGTGCGTTTGATCTCAGGGCCGGCATCGTGGCCGTGAGCCTGACAGGCCCGGGCGCTCTCGTGAAATCCACTTCCGGTACGATCGAGCTGCTAAGATCGGTAAGCTTCACCGGCGGCGCCATCATCTCCGCCGGCACGCTGAGGTGCTCAGGCTTTTCGTCCACCTTGCCGGACACCGGGCCAGTCCGCGTCGACGGGGGCACGTGGGACCTGCTCAGCCTCTCCGATACCGTCGGCGCCGTCACTCTCGCCTCCGGCGCCATTCAGGGTTCGGGGGGTGCTGTACGTGGAGAATAACACCGGCAGCGCCACCGGACCGGGGCAAGTCACCGTCAACGGCGGCACGCTCGGAGGCAGCGGCGCGATCGCCGGCAGCGTGACGCTGGCCGCCGGCGCTGCCATCGCTCCAGGAAACTCGCACGTCGGCGGATACGATCTCAATGCACTCGATACGGGCAGCGTCACCTTTGCCTCCGGCGGCACGCTAGAGTGCCAAATCATGACGGACGCCCCGGTCGAACTCGCAGCCGATCGGCTCAATATCAACGGCGCACTCACTATCAACGCTGGCGCTCTGCTGGATCTGACCGATTTGGCGACGGGAAATAGTTACGCGACCCTCGGCGACAAATTCACGCTGATCCGCTACAACACCGCGGCTTGGAACGGGCAAATCTTCGCGGGTTACCCGGACGACGCGACGTTCACCCTGGGAGATTACAGCTTTCGCTTGAACTACAACGACGTCACCGGAGGATCGAACTTCAACTTCGGAAGCCCCCCGGGCAACTACGTCACGCTCACCGTCACGGCCGCGCCCGCCGACGCCGACTTCAATCGCGATGGCTTCGTCGATGGCGACGACTTGCTCATCTGGCAGCGCGGCGTGGGCCGGACCGGGCACGGTTGGCACCCGTGGGGAGACGCCAATCGCGACCGGGTCATCGACGCCGCGGACCTCGACGTGTGGCGTAGCCAATTCGGACCGGTCCCCGAAGCGAACGCAACGTCCACCCCCGTGCCCGAGCCTGGCTCATTGCCGCTCTGTCTCATCGCCGCCGCCGCATGCGCCCTCCGCAGCTCGCGGCTTAGCGGCCGCCGCTAAAAACTTCCCGAAATCCGCGCCCGAAGCGCTAGTTTTGGGCCACCTGCCCTGCTAATCTTACATGTGATTCTATGTACATGTAACGGCTCAGCGTAAGACCGCCCGGCCGCCGGAGAATTTAACCGCAGATGAACGCGGATCAACGCAGATAAGACGCCGGCCATCCTCCGACATCAGGTTCATCCGCGTCCATCAGCGGTTCCTCCGTCCGAATGCCCCGCCGAGCAGCCGTGCCTTCGGATTCGTTCCAACCGTATCACTTTGGAGACGCCTGAGGTGCTCGGCAATTTTCGGACAGTCGAACTCGCTAAATCGGGGCGTTATTTAGGGCTTCGAATGGGATGGGGCTGAGGTATCC
>JANOIK010001259.1:0-3785 GCA_031407585.1 Planctomycetota bacterium
GTTGCCGCGGCAACGAAGCCCTTCCGCACCCGACGCCAGAGATGGCGAACTCGAAGCATGATGGCGCTTTCCACCCAGTGTTTGGGTTCCCGCTGCGCCGACCCGTGAAGGATCATCCTACGGCACGACAGCCATCATTTCCAGCAACTGCCAAGAAATCCGCGAAATACGAATCTTCTGCCAAGGTTCTCGCGTTTAGGCAGCCGGGGCACAGGGGGCGGGGTGAAGTGCTCGTGTAGGCCGCAGTGCCTTCGGGTAGCAAGTGGGGCCGCGCCATGGGGTTCCATTGCTGGACCCTCGACGCCCCATTACGATACGTAGAGCCGATCGCCGTCAGCTCGCCGCGACCTGATAGCATCTCGCTCGGGGCGCTGCTCACCTTGTAGAGCGGTCGCCGCAGCGACAGGCCGCAGTTCAGCGTCGGTTACCGGTTCACTTTCGGGGCGTAGCTCAGCCTGGTAGAGCGCCTGGTTTGGGACCAGGAGGCCGCAGGTTCGAATCCTGTCGCCCCGATTGCCTCACTGCAGCAAGACGCCGGCCATCACCTCGGATCCGAAGCGTCCAGCATGCACGATCGATGCTTCAAGTTTGTTGGCGGAGAAGTCGGCGCGTGGAACGTGACGGATATGGCGGCAATCGTCGGAGAGTCATTGCCATCCGTTCCCCGCATCGAGTTCATGCGGGGAGACCTATCGGATCCCGCGTTAGGATCGTGGGTGCTTCGAGGAGTCACCAGCAACGAGCGTTATGTAATGCGCTCGGAGCATGAGGAGCTTGTGGCGATTCAGCCTTCGCTGGGACGAGCTGAATCCACTCGGGCAGCGTTGATACCCATTCGCAAGACCAATGCCTGGTGGCGCTTGTCCCAGGACGAACGACGGCAGGTCCTTGAGGAACAATCGCGGCATATCGTCACGGGAATGCGGTATCTGCCGGCGATCGCGCGGCAATTGCATCACTGTCGAGATCTCGGCGAACCCTTTGATTTTCTCACCTGGTTCGAATTTGCACCGGCCCACCAATCGGCGTTCGACGAACTCGTTCAAGCACTTCGGGCCACCGAGGAGTGGAAGTACGTGGATCGCGAGATCGATATCCGTCTCACGCGCCTGGGCGCGTGACAATTGGGACGCCCGCAAGGCGCCGATCATGCAAGGCGATCTTGGAGCTCGGGCCCACGACGACATCTCCCTTCGAGATCTTGACGCCGCCGATCTGCCTGTCCTCTTCGCTCAGCAGAGCGATCCGGAAGGCTGCCGGATGGCCGCCGTTCATCCTCGCAACCGCGAGGCGTTTGACGCCCATTGGCAGAACGCAGTTCGCAATCCCGCGATTGTCACGAAAGCGATCCTTGATCGAGGAACGCTTGTCGGGCAAATCTCATGCTACAACCACGGCGGCGAGGACTGCGTGGGATATTGGATTGCGAGCGAGCATTGGGGCCGCGGAATTGCCATGCGCGCCCTTTCACTCTTGCTTGCGCTCGTCGCAACTCGGCCGCTCCATGCCCGCGTTGCCCGCGAAAACGCCGCGTCCATTCGGGTCCTGGAACGCAACGGCTTCTCGGTGACTCGGTACGAATGGTCGCCCGGCGACGAGCGCTACGTCGCATGCGAGGAAGCCGTGCTGACTCTGACCTAACGCGAGCCTACTGCGAGAACGCATACCCCGGCGCCGGGTCGATGACGATCGGCGTCGCGCCGCTCTGCCCGAGGACGGCGCGGAGCCGCTCGAACTCCTCGTGCGTCGCGAAGTGGATCGTGATCTTGCCGCGGCCCTTGGCCGACTGCTTGATCTCGACCTTCGCGCCCAGGCTGAGCCGAAGCTGCTCCTCCATTTCGCGCACGTGCTGGCCCGGCTGGATCGGCGAGGGGCGGCTGATGCCCTCGGCGTCGACGATCGACAGCGGTTCGTCCGAGTGGCGGATGTGGTCGGTCACCGCCGCTTCGGTCGCCCGCACGCTCATCGAGTCCTTGCAGATTCGCTTGGCAAACTCGGTCTGCTCGTGATCGTCGCCCAGCGGCAGCAGGGCCCGCGCGTGGCCAGCGCTCAGCTCGCCGCGCGAGACCATGTCCTTCACGCCGGCCGGCAGGTCGAGCAGCCGCACCAGGTTGGCGATCGTCGAGCGGTCGATATTCACTCGCGACGACAGTTCTTCCTGCGTGCACTGGTACTCGTCCATGTACCGTTGGAACGACGCGGCCTTTTCGATTGGATTGAGATCTTTGCGTTGGACGTTCTCGACGATCGCCAGCTCGGCCATCTGCCGATCGGCGACGTCGCGAATCTGCACCGGCACGCGCTCCCACCCGGCCATCTGGGCGGCCCGCAGCCGGCGCTCGCCGGCGATGAGCTGAAAGCGCCCTTCGAAGCGGCGCACGACGATCGGCTGCAGAAAGCCGTGCGTGCGAATGCTGTCGCACAGGTCGGCGATCTCGGCTTCGTCGAACGTCGTGCGCGGCTGGTACGGATTGCGATCGATCGACGCGAGGCCCAGCCATTGCTGGCCGTCCTCCGAGCGCGTCACGTCGCCATTATCGACGTACGACGGATTGACGTGTCCGAACGACGCGTCCATCGGCGCACCGTAACTATCATTCGCGGCCGGCGTCATCGGCGTCGTCGCCAGCGGCTCGCTTGCGAACGAACCTTCTTCGGTTCCAAACGTACGTCCCAACAGCGCCTCGAGCCCGCGACCCAACCGACGTTCTTTAGACACGCTCCAGCACCTCCTGGCATAGTTCCACGTACGCGCGGGCAGCCCTTGATCGCGGGGCGTAGTCGATCACCGAGCGTCCATGACTCGGCGCCTCGGCCGCGGCGGCATCCCGTGGAATCACGGTTGAATAGACGATCCCCCCAAAGAAATCCCGCACCTCGCGATCGACCTCGGCCGTCAACTCCAGCGCCGCGTCGTGCATGGTGAGCAGGATTCCGCCAAATTCTAATCGGCTATTCGCCCGGCCAATCACCTGCCGGATTACTCCGATCATTTGTGCTAACCCCTCCATCGCGAAGTACTCGCATTGGATGGGCATCAGCACCTCGCTAGCACTGGCCAGCGCGGTGCGGGTGAGGGCGCCCAGCGACGGCGGGCAGTCGATGAGAACCATGTCGAACGAGCCGAGGCTGCCGCCGAGATGCGCCGCGAGCATGA
This sequence comes from Planctomycetota bacterium, assembly GCA_031407585.1. Lineage (GTDB taxonomy): Bacteria > Planctomycetota > Planctomycetia > Pirellulales > Lacipirellulaceae > Lacipirellula. The sequence continues at coordinate 3,158 of JANOIK010001259.1, forward strand.
TCGACCGTGAGTCGCTGGAGTTGGCGAGGGCGTCGACGTCCTCGAAACTGCGCGCCCCCGGCAGCAGCCACAGATTCGGCAGATACGTCTCGCGGAACGACTCCCGCAGCGGCCGCGTGTCGAGCAGCGCGTGGCGTTCGTCGGGCTTGAGGCCCAACCCGCTGGTGGCATTGCACTGCGGATCGAGATCGACCAACAGCGTTTTTTGCGCTGCGACGGAAACCGCGCATGCCAGATTGAGCGCGGTGGTGGTTTTTCCCACGCCGCCCTTCTGGTTCGCAATGCAGATGACGCGGGGCATGGATGGGCAGTCCGTCGTCCGTGGTCGGTTGTCCGTGGCAAGAAAAAGGCGAGTGAGCCGGGTCGTCGCCGACCCCGGCGCGCGGCGTGCTAGCGTGGCCTTCTTGGATTCGGGCGGATTGTAGAAGGCGGCGGAGCGCCGCGCAACGCCAGTTGGCGGCAGCAGCGAGCGAATGTTCCACGTGAAACAATCGACGCCGCTTGCCTGACCTTGGCGTTTCACGTGAAACGCTCAAAGCCCGCGGGTTGCCCAAGCGTTTCACGTGAAACAAGGGAGGGGATTTGACGCGAGGGCGCCGCGGGGGCAATGTTTCACGTGGAACTCGCC
>JANOIK010000471.1:0-2130 GCA_031407585.1 Planctomycetota bacterium
CGTACTCGCCAAGTCCAAGCAGATGATTGGCGAGATGCCACCGATCGGCATGGTCGGATTCGAGCAGCCGCTGTGCGTCGGTCGTGACCTGCTCGAGCACGGTCGCGTTACGACGCGCGAGCCGCTCCAGGGCGAGCCGCAGCCAGTGCAGGCCCGCCGGAAAGTCGTCGGCGTCGGCGTCCGCTGGCGACGGGATCGCCTCCATCGCAGCCAGCCGTTCGAGCGCCGGGTCCCACTGCTGCCGCCACACGTCGTCGAGAAGCACGACCAGGTGCGCTTCGAGCGACGCGCCGCCCGCCGCAATCGCTTCCTTCGCGAGTTGCAGTCGGGGCAGGGGGACCTTGATCAAGAGCGCAGCGGCCGGGGTCGGGGAAGAACTTGGGGTAGACCCCGGACGCGCTGCGCGGGAAGGCAATTCTTCGGCCAGACGCCCCGCGAAGGCGTCGGCCGTGAGCGGTTCGACCGATTGCGTCACGCGATCGACGATGGCGCCGTCGACGTCGCGCGTCTCGATCCGCCGAGCCCACCAGACGCCGGCGACTTCGGTGAAATCTTCGAACGTCGTGGTGGACGTGGCCTTGCCGTTGGAAAAATACTCGCGCTCCAGCAGCACGCGCCGCTCCGTGTCGATCGTGAAGCGGATCGAATTCTGCGGCTCATTTTTGGGCCACACGACCAGCACGACGCGGCCGGCGGCGGGGTGCTCGACGCGCGCCTCGTACCCGGCAAGGTAGAACTCGAGCATCGGCGCGAGCGACATATCGGTGAGCCCCAGCGGCGGCTCGCGCAGCTCGATCTCGGTCGACGCCCGCACGCGCCCCAGCTCGAACGCCCGTGAGAACGCCCCGCGCTCGTGCGCGGTGCACCAGTTGACGACCGTGTGCACGCCCTCGCCCAACGGCCGCGTGAGCCACGCCGTAGGGGAGTACAGTTCAAGCTGCTCGTCGTGGCTAATCCTGCGATCCCACGCCGAATCAAACGCCTCGCTCGTGCGGCGAATTTCCAGCCCCCCCTCCATCTGCCGCAGTGCGTCGGTCCGCACCAGACTCGCAGCAACCGCCTTCGCCTCGTCGGACCACCCCTCCGCTTGCGGTTTAGCCCGAACCGCGGTCGCCACCGCCGGCGCCGGCAACGTCGGCACGATCGGATCCAACCAACTCGCCGGCTGGTACTCCCAACTCGACCCATAGTCATAGGACAAGTTGGAACGCCGCCGCGCCGGCCACTCGGACTTGAAGCGGTTGCCTGCCGCAAAATACGCTCGACCATCCAGCATGAAATCTTGCGCCGGCCAGACGCGAACGCCCAGTTGCATCGGTCCGTCGATGCTGCTCGATCCCTTCCAGAAGGATATGCTCCCGTTCCCCGCGAGTTGGCGAAACGGCGCGCCCAGGTCGACGCTCAACGTCGCCGGAGATTTCGCACCGGCGAAGAGATAATCCGACGGCGGCATTTCCCCGGCCATCTGCCCGTTAGTCCCAAACCAATCGCCGTCAAAGTCTCGCAGGTCGCCAGGCTGCTGGAGCGGCGGCACGACATAGCCGTTCACAATCGTCGACAGACTTCCCCGCGCCGAGATGTCGCTGTCGCTATAGAACTCCAGGAACTTGCCACTGCTCCTGTCGCCGAAGCCACCGCCCCCGCCGAGCCCGCCCCCGTTCAAGTCATAGCCGTACAACGGCACGCCAGCGTATCCTGAGTTGGAAATACTTCCCGAGCTCGCAGTGATCGTCGACGTGACCAGCGAGACGCCAGACACGTCGTAGACCTCCGCCTCCCTGGACTCTCGCGTCAGCTCATCCACGGTGATGCCGAACGCGAAGGGCGCGCTCTGCTGAAACGCCTGCGGATCGCGGCCGAGGGTCGACAGCCCCGCGAGAATCTGCTGCCGCAGCCCGAGCCGCCAGTCGCCGGCCAGCCGCATTTGCTGCTGCGTGAGCTCGTAGTTGGCGTTGTCGCGCCCCTCGGCGAAGAACCGTTCACCGTCGCGGATCTGGAACCGCCGCTTCACGCCAAATCGCTCGCGGTCTGCGTTCGACGACGCCGGACGCCCCCGAGGCTCGATCGGCGCGTTTCTCGACGTGAGCCGCCAGCGGCGCGCCTCGGAAGCACAACGGTTCCTCGGCGAGG
>JANOIK010001323.1:0-1641 GCA_031407585.1 Planctomycetota bacterium
CACAGATACAAAAAACTCCGCCGCGGGCGCCCCGGTCGCAGCCGCGTAAAGCGCGAGCCCAACAAACGCCGCCAGTACATGAAATCGTCGCACCATTCCCGCATTCTACCAAGCATGCGTAGGGTGGGTGCTTCTTGCACCCACCTTCTCTCGGTACGAAATGGTGGGTGCAAGAAGCACCCACCCTACGAAAACGACAAAGGCCGGCGGGATCCCCGCCGGCCTTCGCCGCGTAACTCAAAAATTGCTCGCTCGGCTAAGCCAAGCGCCGCTTGCGGCTCGCAGCCACCGTGCCCGCCAACGCGAGCCCAACCAGCGCAATCCCCGCCGGCTCCGGCACCGGCGTCACTGACAGCACGCCGGTCGCCTGGTCGAACTTGTAGAGTCCCGAACGCCACTTGCCGGGGACCGGGTTCGTGAATCCGGGCAGCGTAAACGTGGCGCCGTACGTCGTCGTGGGGCCGCTCACCAGCGTCCAGCTATCGCCGTTCGTGGTGCCCGCGCCCGACAGGTTGATGTTGAAGTCGCCGTTCAGGTTCAGAACGCCCGAACCCGAGATCGAGTTGTTCACGCCGTTCGCGCCGATGACGAAGTTCAAATTCGCGTTGTCGGCGAGCGTCAGCCGGCTCTGCGTGGCGTTCACCATCGTGATGTTGCCGGTGAACGTGTTCGCGGCGCTGGCAAAGGTGATCGTCCGCAAGGCGCCGTTGCTGCCGCTCGGCAGAATGCGAATGGTGCTCGAGCCCGAGATCGGGGCCGAGATGATCATCCCGCCCTGGGTCGCCATGTTGGCGCCGTTGGCGCCGATCGCAAGAGTTCCTGCCCAAGTGACGGTGTCCCCGTCGCCCTGCGCGTGCCGCAGTTGCCCGCCGTTGATCGTGAGATTGTTGACCGTGATGACGGCCGTCGTGCCGTTGCCCTTCCACATCAGCGCGTCGTTGGCCGCGGCGTTCACCAGGCCCGGGCCCGTGATCAACAGCGAGTCGCCGGCAAATGAGAAGCTGTTCGGCGTGGCGTCCGGCGTGCGGAGCAGCAGGCCGTTGCCCTGGTAGTCGTTGCCTGCGCTGGGCGCCGCGGCATTGCTCCAATTCAGAGCCGAGTTGAATGAAGATTGTCCAAACGCGTTGCCCACGTTGAGCGTGACCGTCGCCGCGGTGGCCTCGCCGGCAAGCAGCATCGCCGCCGCGGCCAAGGCAAACCATCCAGTGCGTTTCATCAGTAGCGTCTCCCTCAGAGTTTCAAAAACGGAACAAGGGGCCCATGGAAAAGTCTCGGCCTCAGCGGCGCGCGACAGCGCGTTCTCCATGCCTCGCACAGAGTGACGCGTCGGCAGCAAACGAGAAGACCGACCCGCCGCCCATGGTATTTCGCCGCCCGGCCCGCGTCCATCATTCGGCAGCCGCCCAAGATTTGCGGGAAAAACCTGGATTTCCCAACAAATTTCCAGATTCGCGGGGTGCCTACTTTAGACTCCTTCCGGCCCCCTCCCCCTGGAGGGGAGGGCTGGGGAGGGGGGACGCGGATGGTACACGCTCAACAACAACCCCCTACCGTCCCGCCGCAACATCCGCCCCCTCCCCATCCCGCAGCACATAACTAAACGCCCCCAACAACTCCCCGCGCTGCACCGCGTGGCACTCC
>JANOIK010000481.1:0-1576 GCA_031407585.1 Planctomycetota bacterium
CTCGAAGAACAGCAGGTCGCTCGTGTCGTAGTCGGTGCTCACGGTCTCGGGGTTCGAGTTGACCATGATCGACTCGATCCCCAGCTCGCGCAGCGCGTAGCTCGCGTGGCAGCAGCAGTAGTCGAACTCGATCCCCTGCCCAATGCGATTCGGCCCGCCGCCGAGAATCATCACCCGCTTGCGACCGGGCTGCTTCTCAGGGACCTCGTCCTCGTCTTCATATGTGGAGTAAAAGTACGGCGTGTACGCCTCGAACTCCGCCGCGCAGGTATCAACGCTCTTGAACACAGCGCGAATGCCGAGATCGAGCCGCCGCTTGCGAACTTCCATCTCGGTACGGTCGAAGATTGTCGCGAGTTGCCGATCGCTAAACCCGAATCGCTTCGCCGTGCGCAGCAGGTCTCGCGACAGCGCATCCCACCCGCCGCACGAGCGGAGCCGTTCCTCGGTCTCGACGATCTCGAGCAGGTTGTCGAGAAACCACGGATCGATGCCGCTCAGCTCGTGAATCGTCGCCACGCTCATGCCGCTCTTCATCGCGTAGCGGATGAACCACGGCCGCTTCGGCCCGGGGCGGGAGAGCTTCGCGCGAATCTCCGCGTCGTCGGGCTGCTCGTCGGTCCCCCACAGGTCTGAAGGGTCGCAGCCAAACCCCGCGCTGCCGATTTCCAGCCCCCGCAGCGCCTTCTGAAACGACTCCTTGAACGTGCTGCCAATCGCCATCGTCTCGCCCACGCTCTTCATCTGCGTGGTCAGCGTGTCGTCGGCGTCGGGAAATTTCTCGAACGCGAACCGCGGCGCCTTGGTCACCACGTAGTCGATCGTCGGCTCGAAGCACGCCTTCGTCTCGCGCGTGATGTCGTTCGGCAACTCGTGCAGCCGATAGCCCACGGCCAGCTTCGCCGCGATTTTGGCGATCGGAAAACCGGTCGCCTTCGACGCCAGAGCGCTACTCCGGCTCACGCGCGGGTTCATCTCGATGACGATCATCCGCCCGTCGCGCGGGTTGATCGCGAACTGAATGTTCGAGCCGCCCGTCTCGACGCCGATCTCGCGAATCACCGCGAGGCTCGCGTCCCGCATCCGCTGGTACTCTTTGTCGCTGAGCGTCTGCGCCGGCGCCACGGTGATCGAGTCGCCCGTGTGGACGCCCATCGCGTCGAAGTTTTCGATCGAGCAGATGATCACGACGTTGTCGTCCGCGTCGCGCATCACCTCCATCTCGTATTCCTTCCAGCCGATGATCGACTCCTCGACCAGCACCTGGGTCGTCGGCGACATGTCGAGCCCGCGCAGCGTGAGCTCGTCGAACTCGTGCCGGTTGTACGCAATGGCCGAGCCCGAGCCGCCCATCGTGAAGCTGGGCCGCACGACCGCGGGCAGGCCGATCTCCTCCAGCAGCGCGCGAGCCTCCTCGATCGTCTGCACCGTCCGTCCCTTGCACGTGCCCAGGCCGATCTTGTCCATCGCCGCCTTGAACCGCTCGCGGCTCTCGGCCTTGTCGATGACGTCGGCGTTGGCGCCGATCATTTCGACGCCGTACTTTTCCAGCACGCCGTGCTTCTCGAGATCCATC
>JANOIK010000487.1:0-2250 GCA_031407585.1 Planctomycetota bacterium
GGTGCGCGTCGACGACGCGCGGTCGCTCGGCCGAATCGGCGCCGAGTCGAGCCCCGCCGGCGCCGTGGGCTCGTCGAGCGGCTTCGCGATCCCCCAGTCCACGACCAGCGTCTCGCCGAAGTCGCCCAGCATGATGTTGCCCGGCTTGATGTCGCGGTGGATCACGCCGCGGCTGTGCGCGTAGTCGATCGCCATGCACACCGCAACGAACCGCGACAGCAATTGGCGGAACTCCAACTCGCGGGCGCCGCCGGGCGTCGTCTTGCCGTGAAAATCATCGAGCGCCATCCGCAGGTCGACGCCGCGGATGAACCGCATGGCATAGTACGGCCGGCCGTCGGGGAACTCGCCCAGGCTGTACACAGGCACGATGCCGGGGTGCTCGAGCGCGCCGGTGATTTCGGCCTCGCGGATGAAGCGGTGACGATTCTCGGCGTCGTCGGCGAACGCGGGCAGGATTTCCTTGAGTGCAATCTCGCGGTTGAGCTCGCCGTCGCGGGCTACCATCAGCCGGCCGAGCCCGCCCTGCTGGTGCATTCGCAGCACGGTGAACCGCTGCCGCTGGGGCTCGTACGCCCACGCCCGCGGCGCCTGCGTGACGTACCGATCGGCGTGCGTCGCGGCATCGCCCTCATCCTCCGTCGGCGACTTACCCGCGGCGCTCCCCGCTCGCAACGACGCCGCGGTTTGGTGAATATCACCGCCGCACCGCACGATGCGCTGGGCGACCACGGCCTCGATGGCATCGGCTTCCGCCGGCGTGATCAGCTTTGCCTGGCACAGCCGATCCCGCAGCGACGCGCGGGCGCCGGCCGCGCCGCGCGCCTGGCCTCGGTTCGCGGTGGCCTCCATGAGCAGGTCGTGCGTAAGAAACCGCAACTCGACCGCCGTCACGCCGAAAAGCAAGTCCTGATCGTCATCGCTGGCAGACATCTCAAAACTCTTCCGGCTCCCTCCCCCCGGAGGGGAGGGCTGGGGAGGGGGGAGGCGGAGGGTACACGCTCAAACCTTCAGCCACCCTCAAAACAACCGCTGCACCTGCGCATTGTACTCAATGTCATACCCGCAATCCGGGCAATCGCGCAGCGGCACGATGACGCCGCCGTTGAGAATCCACAGGTTGATCTGCAGCGACGTTCCCACGGCCGCGTTCAGCATGTCGACGCGGTTGTTGATGTTGCCGATCTGGATCTCCTGCAACGGCGCCGTGCCGCCGGAGGCCTGCACGTTGAGCGGGATGTCGGTCAGGTTCGCGTCCTCGAGCGTGGTCGTGTAGTGCAACTCGGCGAGCCCCAGCAGCCGGCTGTAACCGGTTTGATCGCCGCGGGCCGGGGCCGAGCCTTCCCACAACTGATAGCCCATTCCCAGGTTCGCGCGCATCAGCGTCTGCGAGAACAACTCGCCCCGCACAGGCTTGGGAAACGTGTCCGCCGATGGGGCGCCGGTCGCGTAGTCGTAGAAGCCGACCCCCACGCCGTTCTGGAAAAACGTGTTGACGCCCTCGCCGTTCGACGTCACCCGCGACGGGTTCGCCGCGACTTCAAACTGCAAAAAGCCCTGGTGATACCACTTGCTGCTCGGAGCGTAGAGCCACGCCATAAACGGCAGCAGGTACACCGTCTCGTTCGCAAAGATCGACTGGAATGTCGTGCTCGTGGCCATCGTCAGCCCCGGCTCGCTGGGGAAGTCGACGAAGCCCTGCACGGCCAGCCTGTAGTCGACGTCCTGCGCCGTCGGCAGCGTCACGCCCAAGCCGCCGGAGATCGCCAGCGACTCGCGCTCCAGCAGCAGCGACTTGAAGATCACCGACACGTTGCCCAGCTCGGTCCGCCGCTCGTTGTCCGCGTCCACGAGGTCGACCCTGCCCAGCGTGACGATCGAGAAAAAGTCCGAAGTCAATCGGTACTCCAGCGGCAAACGCATCTCGATGCTGCACATGCCGTCCCAGTACGTCTTCTCAAACGCCAGCAGGTGCCGGTCGACGTCTAGCTCCTGTTCGAACTGGTAGACCTCGATCGGCGTGGCATTCTCGAAGTGGCGATAGCTGTAATACACGCGATCCGCCGGTAGCGCCGAGTTCGCCTCGGCCACGTTGAGCCGGCTGCACGCGAGCGTTGGATGTGAGAGCCCGACGTCGAGCAATCCGCTGAAGCCCAAGCAGGTCCCCGCGCCCGTGTCGCCGATCATGTAGGGGATGCTTGCCAGCGTGCCGAGCGCCGCGCCGCGGAGGGCAGGGCGCCGCAGCGCCGC
>JANOIK010000008.1:0-1560 GCA_031407585.1 Planctomycetota bacterium
GATGCGTCCCGCGGAATCGGAATACTGGAACGTGACGTCATTCACCTGCGACGCGAAGGTTCCGCCCAGGGCGTTGTAGATCGAGCCAAGCGCGACGGTGCTGCCGCCCGCGGCCGTGCCGACGCCGCTGGGGCGTTGCTCTGAAACGCTGCCGGTGTTGGCCGTCGATTCACTCCAGCCGCCGTTGTAGGCGCCCTGGTCGGTGACGCTGTTCCAGTTGCCGGCCACGAGCCGTCCCTGCGACGATACGACTGAGTAGCTGTCCAGTCCGACGCCCGTCGTGCCGGGCTGGCTGATCGAAACGGCGCCCGAGTCGCGATTGACGTTGAGCACCAGAATCTCGGCAAGCTCGAGGTCGAGCCGCTGCCGCGAGCCGGCGATGGGGACGACGCGCGTCATGAGGCGTTGATTGAACGGCAGCGTGAGCGTGGAGGTGATGGCGCCGAAGTTGTTGATGACCGAGTCGGCGTTGAGCAGGGGCCACGAGGCGCCCACGGCCGGCGCGGCGCCGGTGAAGCTCGCTCGTAGCGTGCCGCCGAGGATGGCGTTCTGCCCCACGTTGAGCACGGGGCTCGTGGCGCCATTGATCTCGGCCGTGAACGTGCCGGCGTTGAACGTGACCGACCCCGTGGAGGTGAACGCCGAATTGGGGAAGAAGCGGGTGGCCCCGCGAAAGATCGCGCCTGGAACATTGACCGTTGCCGTGCCGGCGGCGACGCCGCCGACCGTGATCGTGCTGAGGGGGTTGGCTCCGGAGGAGAGCAGGCCCGCGGTAATCAGCGTGCCGCCGGGCAGCACGTTGAGGTTCGCCCGCAGAGCGCCGCCATTGATGGTGACCGAGCCGTCCCACAGCCCGTTGAGGGACCGTACGACCGTGAGGGTGCCGCCGCTGCGAATCTCGGCCGTGCCGTGCTGGACGAAGACGGCGCCAGGCGAAGGGGGCGTCGAGGCGTCGACAAACGCGGTGCCGCCATTGCCCGCGATGGGGCCGTTGTTGATGTAAGCGCGCTCGTCGAACTGCACGCCGTCGGGCACGAAATTGAGCCCGCTGACGGGGTTGAGCCAGTTCGCGTTGACGTTCCAATTCTGTGCGTTCGTGGGAACGAAATTGTACGTCGCCACCGTCTGGGCCTGCGCGGCGCTGGTCCACATCACGGTCGCCGCCACGGCCACGGCAATCGATGAGAGTATCTGTTTCATAGCAAAGGAGCCTTCAATTGCTGAATTCGCCATCAACGCATTGCTTCGTCACGGTCACCGAGATTCACAGTCGCCGAGATCGATCGTCGCCAGCGCACTGGGCGCTCCGCCGCCTCCGAACAAAACCGAGCAGCGCGATCCCCATCAATGCGAGGCCGCCGGGTTCGGGAACGCCGTACTCGGCCGGGGCGCCCGGCGGCGGGATATAGTTGTTCTTCCACTCACGGAAATCGTTGAAGTTCACGAAACCATCGTTCGTCAGGTCGCCCAGGTTGCGCGTGGCGACCGTTCTGCGGAAATTCGTGCGGATGATTGTCAGGTCGTCCAGGTTGACCAGCGTGTCGAGATTGACGTCGCCCG
>JANOIK010000025.1:0-2444 GCA_031407585.1 Planctomycetota bacterium
GGCGGCGGCGGCGCGTGCTTCGCGGACGGAAAGTTTTTCCATGGCGGTCGTCCTTGTCCGGCCGACTGGCCCCCGGTCACCGGCCGGGAGCTAAGTGTTGAATTCACACGCCGTGCGTGGCGAGCCACCGCTCGGCGTCCAGCGCGCTCATGCAACCGCTGCCGGCGGCGGTCACGGCCTGGCGATAATAGTCGTCGGCCACGTCGCCCGCGGCGAAGACGCCCTCGACGCTCGTGTTCGTGCGGAACGGCACGGTCCACTGGATGTACTTTTTCTTGGTGAGCTCCAGCTTGCCCTCGAGGAACCGCGTGTTCGGCGTGTGACCGATGGCGACGAACATGCCCGTGGCGTCGAGATCGCGCGTCGAGTCGTCGACCGTGCTCTTGAGCCGGACGCCGGTGACGCCGTCCTTCTCGTTGCCGTGGACCACGTCGACGGCGGAGTTCCACTCGATCTTGATCTTGGGATTCTTGAGGGCCCGCTCGGCCATGATTATCGACGCCCGCAGCTCGTCGCGGCGGTGGATCATATGGACGGTGCTGCCGAACTTCGAGAGATAGTCCGCCTCCTCCACTGCCGAGTCCCCGCCGCCGACGACCACCAGCGGCTTGTTGCGAAACCGCGGTAGGGCGCCGTCGCAAACGGCGCAGGCGCTGACGCCCCGATTCTTGAACAGCTCCTCGGACTCGAGGCCAAGATAATTCGCGCGGGCCCCCGTGGCGATGATCACGCAATGGGCCGTGATCTTTTGCCCCGCCAGCGAGCGAAGCGTGAACGGCCGCCGGCTCATGTCGATGTCGACGATGTCGTCGGTCTCGATGCGCGTGCCGAAGTTCGTCGCTTGCTTCCGCATGAGGTGCATCAGCTCGGGGCCGGAGCAGCCTTCGCCGTGGTGCATGTCGGCCAGATAGTGATGCTCCTCGGGCAGGGCCGAGCGAAGATAGTGGCTCAGATCGCCGGCGGGGAAGCCGGGATAGTTTTCCACTTCGGTGGTGAGGGCCAGCTGCCCGAGCGGCAGCGTGCCCCCGATGCGGTTGTCCTCGGTGACGGCGCCTTCGAACACCAAGGGGCGCAGGCTCGCCCGCGCGGCGTAAATTGCCGCAGTCCAGCCGGCCGGGCCGCTGCCGACAATGACAAGATGCTCGGGGACGACTGCCGTGCCTGGGTCCATGATGAATCCGGTCGTGGGTCCTGAAGTGAGAAGCGGGAATTATACGAATGAGATCGCGGAGCGTAAACGTGCGGTAAGCGACGGGGGCGGTTACTCGTTATACCCGTCGTGGCACTTCGCGCACGTATTTCGCATCTCGCCCGCGGCCCCGCGAGCCGACTCGTAGTCGCCGTCGGCCGCCGCCGCGGAAAGTTCCAGCGCGTGCGCCTGCAATTCTTTCGCGTACTCGACGTAGGTCGCATCGTCCCAGAAGTCATAGGCCGGCTGATGAATGACCTCGGCGAGGACCGCGGCCATCATGGCGCCATGCCGCACGTCGGCCGCCGACCTGGCGAATGCGTCGGCGTTCGACAACCGCTGGTCGACCTCGTCCCGCATGAGTCGCTCCAATCGAGCCATCAGCAAGGGATGATGCACGAGCGAGCTCCAAGACTCAAACTCGGGACGCGGGTCGCCCGCGAGGCGTTCGCCGCGGATCAATTCGTTGAGCTGGTCGCGCACGCGAACTGCTTCGGGATACTCCGCCGCGCCCCCGACGCGGCACAGCTTGGCGACGCGCGAGGCTTCGTCGCGCATCTCCGCGGCATCCTCAATCCACCGCACATCGCCGTCGTACTGATCGATCACGGCCATCACCACCGCGAGGTCGCCGAGTGCGAGACGACATTGGTGGTAGCCGCCAGACCGATACGCCGTGGGACTTTCCAACGAATCGACCAATCTGGCCGCGATGCGCTTCACTTCCGTGGCCAACGCGTCGGCGTCGACAAGCCGCGACCATTCAATCTTGGCGGCCGCCGCATCGGCCGGCTCCGCATTAACTACTGACGTCGTTGCGGCAGGCCGTTCGCCCACGAGCGCCTCGCGGGCGTCGGGAAAAAATGGCTCGAGATCGGCATCGCTCCAAGTCGGCGGCGCGGCCCGTTCGGCCGGCGGCGCCGCCATGGCAATGGTCGCCATCGCGACGGCGATCGCAATCAGGCCCGACCGCTTCAGGAAATCCTGGCAATCCTTTTGCATGCCAGGAATTGTAGCAAGTGCAGCAAGTCCGACGCACACGGCCCGCGGCGCCTGCCCACTGGCTTCGCGCCGCAGATTTGGTAGCTTGGACCGCTAGAGGCGGCCGCACAGAGAGGGCGCCCATGCTCCAACTCCATCGACTGTCCATGGCGTACGAAATTGCACTGGCCGAGGTGCGTGCCGCGTCCGATGCCGGCAAGATCACCCACACCGCCCTCAAGAACATCCGGGCGTGGCTCACGGAGCCGCGCTA
>JANOIK010000090.1:0-1918 GCA_031407585.1 Planctomycetota bacterium
CGGGCCTACGACGATTACGACGCCCTGGAACAGGCGGCCGTCGATGCCTGGCAAAAAGCCGCACTCGACGCCGACCTCATGAAAACTGTTTGCGCCGCTCCCTACCTCGAACGCGCTACTTCAACTTAGAATGCGTATTACACCTCAAAAAAAACGGACGGGCCGTCGCGACCATTCGCGACGCCCGTCCGTGTCTGCCCTACAATCAATTGGCAAGCAGTCGCGCTCGGCGGCTTACTTGATGAACAGCATCTCCTGGTACGTCGGCAGCGGCCACAGGTCGTCGGCCACCCAACCCTCGAGCTCATCCACGAACTTCCGCACCATGCCCATCGCGGGGCACACTTCCTTGCAGAAGTACGTGGCCTCGTCCTGCAGGTCGTGCCCGGGGGCGTCGGCCAGGATCTTGTCGAGGTTCGAGACGCTGTCCTGCAGGCCCTTCACCAGCTCGGTCAGCTTGTCGAGCGTGTCGGTGTCGAACTCGTAGTCGAGCGCCCGCAGGTTCGCACACGTCGAGGCCAGCTCGTTCTGGTAGCGAATCGCCGCGGGGAAGATGAGCGTCCGCGCCATCTCCAGCGTCAAGTTCGCCTCGACCGCCACGGTCTTCACGTACTGCTCGAGATAGATGTCGAGCCGGCTCTCCAGCTCGCGCTTCGACAGCACGTTGTACTTCGTGAACAGTTCCTCGATCTGCGGCTCGGCCAGTTGACCGAGCGCCTCGGCGCTCGTCTTCAGGTTGAGCAGCCCGCGCTTCGCGGCCATGGCGTGCCATTCGGCCGAGTAGCCGTCGCCGTTGAAGATGATCGGCTCGCACTCGGTGATGATCGCCTGCAGCAGCGACTGCACCGCGCCGTTCAGCTTGGCCGGATCGCCGCCGGTGGCCTGCTCCAGCTCGGTCGCGCAGAAGTCGAGCGACTCGCACACGATGGTGTTCATCGCCACGAGCGGCCCGGCGATGGACTGGTTGGCGCCCACCGCGCGGAACTCGAACCGATTGCCGGTGAACGCGAACGGGCTCGTGCGGTTGCGATCGCCCGCGTCCTTCGGCAAGGGCGGCAGCACGTCAACGCCCACGCTGAGCGTGCCCTTCGAGAGCGAACTCTTGGCGCCGCCACCCTTGATCTGCGCGAACACGTCGGCCAGCTGGTCGCCCAGGAACACCGAGATGATCGCCGGCGGGGCCTCGTTGGCGCCCAACCGGTGATCGTTCCCGGCAGTCGCCACGACGCTGCGCAGCAGGCCCTGGTACTTGTACACGGCACGCATCGCCGCGGCGCAGAACACCAGGAACTGCGCGTTCTCGTGCGGCGTGTCGCCCGGGTCGAGCAGATTGCCCTGCGACGAACTGCCCAGCGACCAGTTCACGTGCTTGCCCGAGCCGTTGACGCCGGCGAACGGCTTCTCGTGCGTCAGGCACGCCATGCCGTACTTCTCGGCCACCCTTTTGAGGGTGAGCATGGTGAGCTGCTGATGGTCCGTCGCAAGGTTCGCCGACTCGAACGTCGGAGCAATCTCGTACTGCCCGGGCGCCACCTCATTGTGCCGCGTCTTCACGGGGATGCCGAGCTTGAACAACTCGCGCTCGGTCTCGAGCATGAACGCCAGCACGCGCTCGGGGATTGCCCCGAAGTAGTGGTCCTCGAACTGCTGCCCCTTCGCCGGCTTGGCGCCGAACAGCGTCCGCCCCGCGGTGAACAGGTCCGGCCGCGCGAAGTAGAAGTGCCGATCGATCAGGAAGTACTCCTGCTCGGGCCCGGCCGTCGACGCGACGAACGCGCCGTCGGTCTTGCCGAACAGCTTCAGCACGCGCTGCGCCTGCACGTTGAGCGCCTGCATCGACCGCAGCACGGGCGTCTTCTTGTCGAGCGCCTCGCCGGTCCACGAGACGAACGCCGTAGGAATGCACAGCGTCGTGCCG
>JANOIK010000093.1:0-2705 GCA_031407585.1 Planctomycetota bacterium
ATGATCCGCCGCGACCGCAATCACCCCAGCGTCGTCATGTGGAGCATCGGTAACGAAGTCTACGAGCGCGGCGACGAAAGCGGCGCCAATATCGCCGCCGACATGCGCGCCGCCGTCCTCGCGCTCGACGCCACGCGCCCCATCACCGCCGCCGCCAACGGACTGGGCGATGACGCCAAGTGGCCGGGCCTCGACCCGCTCTTCGCGTCGCTCGACGTGGCCGGCTACAACTACGAGCTCGACCGCATCGAGGTCGACCACGAGCGCCTGCCACAGCGCGTGATCCAAATCACCGAGTCGTTCCAAAACGAAGCCTTCGCGGCGTGGGATCTCGTTCAGCGTCACCCGTACGTCATCGGCGAGTTCCTCTGGACTGGCATGGATTACCTCGGCGAAGCCGCCATCGGTCGCACATGGGCGCCCGGCGAAAAAGTGCGGCAGCACTGGGAAGGCCAACACTACCCCTGGCACGGCGCCTACTGCGGCGATATCGACATCACCGGCCATCGCAAGCCGATCTCGCACGAGCGCAATATCATCTGGGACCGCGGCGAGAAACTCTACGCCGCCGTAATCGCACCATCGCCGAACGGCGAACCGTGGCAGCCAAGCATGTGGGCGCTGCAACCGTCGCAACCCAGTTGGACCTGGCCCGCCGCTGAAGGCCACGAGGTTGCCATCGAAGTCTTCTCGCGTCACCCCGCGGTACGGCTCCAGCTCAACGGCGAAACCGTGGGCGAGCAACCCACCGGCCGCGAGCAGCAGTTCCGCACGACGTTCCGCGTTCCCTATAAGGCAGGAAAGCTCCGCGTCGTCGGTCTCGACAAACTCGGCGACCGCGCTAAGGAAGTCGACGAGCTAACGCTCGCCACCGCGGGCGACGCCGCCAAAATCCGCCTCGCCGCCGATCGCGCCGAGATCACCGCCGACGGCCAGGACCTGTCGTTCGTCACCGTCGAGATCACCGACGCCGAAGGCCGCCTCCGCCCCGACGCCGCAACTTCGGTGCGATACATCCTCGACGGCCCCGGCGAAATCGCGGGCGTCGGCAGTGGCGACCTGACGTCGACCGAGCCCTACAACGCCCGCACGCGCAACACGTTCCATGGCCGCGCGATCGTCGTCATCCGCAGCACGCACGACGTTGGCGAGCTGAAGCTCACCGCGAAAGCCGACGGCCTCGAACCGGCCACCATTACCATAAAAACCACCGCGCAGACGCCACCGTCGCACTAGCCGTACCCAGTACTTAGTACTCAGTACCGAGTACCGAGTACGCGGCGCCAACCCGCCCAGAACAGTCCGCCTCCTCCCCAAATCAGAAATCCTAAATCCCAAATCAGAAATCCAACCATGAACCGCCTCCTCCCACTCATCGCCCTCGCCGTCCTCGCCGCTTGCGGCTTAGCGCTCCCCTCCGCGCACGCCGCCCCCCACCTTCGCGTCGACGTCGGCCAAGACACCGGCCGCAGCGACACCGCCACGCCCGGCTGGGCCGAATGGCAAGTCAAGAATGCCGCCGAAGCCACGCGCGACTTCAACGGCGTGAAAGTCACGCTCCGCGCCGTCGGCGACGGCGAGCTGCACGGCGTCTTCACCAAGGGCCTGCTCATGACGACCACTGTCGGCGCCGACGGCGTTTCGCTCGACAGCGGCGAGATTGAAATCGACATCGCCGGCCTCCCCGCAGGTCCGCACACGCTCGCCACCTACCACAACACGCTCAGCGGCCCGCCGAGCAAGCCGTATAAGCTCATGGTCGAAGGCGCCGCAACGACCGTCGAAGTCGCGCCGTCGCATGACGTGACCGACAACGCGGAGGTCGCCGCCGCGTACGTCGAGTTCACCGCCGCCGACAAGCCCGTCCGCTTCCGCGTCGCGAGCACTGACGCCGCCGACGTCATCTTGAGCGGCTTCGAAATCGACGGCCCCGATCCCAACCACGAAGCCAAGAAGCCGCTCCCCGCCGATCTCGATTGGCACGTCGACGCCGACGCCGGCCTCCAGTTGAGTTGGCTCCCCGCCCACGGCGCCGTCGACCATAAGGTCTACGTGGTTTCCAACGCCGATCTCGCACAGGCCAAGGCGCAGCTCGCCGACAGCCCACCGATGGCGATGGCCGGAGACGGAGCGGCGCACGCGAGCACCGATCCCGATGCGCCCGGGCCGCAGCGCCTCACCTATCGTTTTCCCGCCGCCGATCCAAACGCCTCGCTGCTCCACTACGCCTGGCGCGTCGACTCGATCGACGCCGAAGGCAAGGTGACCCGCGGCGACGTCTGGACCTTCCGCCTCCGCCACCTCGCGTTTCCCGGCGCCGAGGGCTACGGCCGCTTCGCCATCGGCGGCCGCGGCGGGCGCGTCGTGAAGGTCACCAACCTCAACGACTCCGGCCCAGGCAGCCTCCGCGCCGCCGTCGAGCTCGACGAGCCCCGCACCGTCGTCTTCGACGTCTCGGGCCGCATCGACCTCAAGAGCGGCATCGGCATCCGCAATCCGTATCTCACCATCGCCGGCCAAACGGCGCCCGGCCTCGGCGTCTGCATCTCGAACTACAACCTCGGCATGCTCGGCACGCACGACGTCATCATCCGCTACCTCCGCGTCCGCCCCGGCGACACCAGCGGCGACACGCTCGACGGCATGGGCATGGCCTCGGCCGACAACGCGATCTTCGACCACTGCAGCATCTCGTGGACGCACGA
>JANOIK010000094.1:0-1655 GCA_031407585.1 Planctomycetota bacterium
CTTCCCCCCGCTCTCCGGCTGTTTAGAGCACGATCAACCCGTCGCGAATGGCGCGGCAGGTCAGTTCCGACGCCTTGTGAATGCCCAGCTTTTTCATCAGCCGCGCCTTGTGATTGTCGATCGTGCTGTGGGCGAGCCCCAGCGCCGCCGCGCACTCGGCCACCGTCTTTCCGAGCGCCAGCAGTCGCATGACCTGTCGCTCGCGATACGAAAGGTCGACGACGCTGAACACGCCAGGCCGCTCGTGAAACTCGTAGCCGCGCGGCGTGGGGCGCAGTCGATTGGCGATCGCGGGGTCGAACGTCCGCGCATCATGGTTGAAGATGACGTCGACCGCCCCGATGAGCGTTTGCGACCCGGCAGTGCGACTGATGTAGCTGACGCGCGGCTCCGCGAGGAGATCGACCAGCCGGCCCTCGAAGGGACGGCCGTCTAACAGCAACAGGTGCCCCACGGTCTTGGCGTGCAGCGCGGCGACTCCGCGCGCGACGGCGTTCTCGTTGATCGTCGGGTCGAGAACGAGAATGCGCGGCCGGTAGGACTCGCAGCGGCGCAGGGCCTTGTCGAGATCGGCGTAGGCCTCGCAACCGTCGCACGGAAGGCGCGAATGAGTCCACAGCGTGTAGGCGTCGCAATCGAGCTCGCTGGGCAACAGCCACAGTACGGTGCGGGCACGCGGCGCGGCGTGCGGCTGCGAGGTCGACCCTTCGTGTCGGAGAACGGCGTGCATGGTCGTGCCGGCGAGGGAGATGCGGGGCGATGAGAACTTCTCCAAGAGAAGATCGGAGAATCCTGTCCGCTTCTGCAATCTCCCGAAAGGGCAACGCCTTCCGCCATGCGAGGGATGTGTTGGAGTGTTTTCATCATGATTAGGGTAAAAACCCCTGTACTTTGCGGGGATTTGGGAGAGATCCGGGCAAACGGGTGAAGATGGGCGGTGTCAGAGGGCTGTCACTGGAGGGGTAAATGATGGAATTGGATTCCGCCGTATTCCGCCAATCGGCGGGCCGTTAGTAGTGCGGCGGCTTCTCGTGGGGCAGGTTTTCTCCGGCGCCCGCCTGGCGGAAATCGTCAAGGGCGCCGCGGCATTGGGCCAGGTCGCGCGTGAGGCGGTCGAGTTCGCGGCGATGGTCCAGAGCGACGGCGCCCAGCTCGTCGATCGCGCGCTGCTGGAAGCTCAGCCGTTCTTCGAGGGCGAGGATCCGCTGCTCTGGGTCAGGCGTGTTGCTCGGTGTGGCGTTGGAAGGAGAGTTCATGGCGTTGGCTATCGAGATTTGAGGGACTTGGTTGGCGTGGCTGGGCTAGCGAGTTGCGGCGCCGGATAATGGGCGATTGGTCAACTCACACCTGAAACTGGGGGACGCTCCCATGGCTGCTCAATCGGTCGGCGAACTTCGCGGTAAAAAATGTCTGCCCTGCGAAGGGGGCGTGGCGGCGTACACGGCCGAGGAGGCCCGCGAGCAGCTCGCGCGGCTCGAGGGCTGGCGGCTCACGCACGACGGCCAGCGGATTCGCAAGGACTGGACGGTCAAGAACTTCATGGCGGGCATGGCTTTCTTCAACAAGTGCGCCGAGCTGGCCGAGGCCGACGGGCACCATCCGGATTTGCATATCGAGGGGTATCGCAACGCGTCGGTCGAACTGTGGACGCACGC
>JANOIK010000106.1:0-6563 GCA_031407585.1 Planctomycetota bacterium
GGCCCTCAGGCCACCGCGGAGTACAACGCCATCTTCGGCCTGACCGCGTCGTCCGTGCCGGTCGAAGGCGATCAGGGCGGCGCGGGGACGAGGTACGCGCACTGGGACGAGGCGACGCTGTTCAACGAGTTGATGACGGGCTTTCTCAACAACGGCGCCAACCCGCTCAGCCGCATCACGGTCGGACAGATGGCGGACCTGGGCTACGACGTCGACATCAACGCCGCCGATTTCTACGCGGAGCCGCCGCAGGCCGTGTCGCTGGCCGTGCCTGGCGCTCCACCTGTGGAGGGTCGCATTCTCGCGATTCAACCCACCGGCGACATGGTCGAGCCGCTTCCCAGCGCCGCGGTCTCTTGGCTTGTCACACCGAATCTCAACTTCTGGACGATCGATCTGGGCGACGGCGAGATTGTGGTCGACGTCGATTTCGGCAATCATCCGCTCCCCGGCTCGATCAGCGGAACCAAGTGGCACGACCGCGACGCCGACGGCGTGCGCGACGAGGGCGAAGAAGGGCTCGCGGGGTGGACGGTTTACCTCGACCAGAACCAGAACGGCAAGCTCGATCAGTCGACCTCCACGATCGCGTCGATTGACGTGCCGGGGCCGATTTCCGCCCAATCGACGGTCTATTCGGAACTGGTCGTCACCGGGCTGGTGGGTCGCGTTCGCGATGTGAACGTCAGACTCAACATTTCGCACACCTATGACGAGGACCTCCAGGCGTTCCTCATCAGCCCCTCGGGCACGCGCGTCGAGCTGTTTTCCTCGATCGGCGGCAGCGGCAACAATTTTTCCAACACCACGCTGGACGACGAGGCGGCGACGGCCATCGACGATGGATCGCCGCCGTTCAATGGCACGTACCGACCCTTCGAGGCTTTGGCGACCTTCGACGGCGAGGATGTTAACGGCACGTGGCTTCTCGAGGTGACCGACTATGTCCTCGCCGATTCGGGGACGCTCAACAGTTGGTCGTTGACCATTTCCCACGGCGAACAATCGGCCGAGACCGACGCGGAGGGCCACTACGAATTCGAGCAACTGCCGCCCGGCGACTACACGGTCACGGAAGTCGCGCAGCCGGATTGGCATCAATCGTATCCGGCAGGGCAGGCTGATCACTCGGTGAGCCTGGCGCCGGAACAATCCCTCCCCGGCGTCGACTTCGGCAACTACCACAAGGCCTACATCGGCGGCATCGTGTGGAACGATCGCGACGGGGACGGCTCGAAGGACGCCGACGAACCCCTGCTTCCTGGCTGGACTGTCTTTCTCGATAAGAATGGAAACGGCCAGTGGGATCACGGGCCCGCGACAATTCTCTCTAGCGATGTGCCGAAGGATATTCCCGATCTCACGACCATCACGTCTCACACCGCCGTCGCGGGCTTGGGCCTCGTCGTCGACCTCGACGTCACGGTGAACGTCGCCCATCCGTACGCGTCCGACGTCGAAGTGTTTCTGGTGAGCCCTAAGGGCACACGGGTCGAGTTGTTCACCGATGTGGGCGTGAACGGCGACAATTTCGTGAACACGACGCTGGACGACGAGGCGCCGACGGCCATCGTCACGGGCGCCGCACCGTTCACCGGCCGTTATCGGGCCGAAGGATTGCTTTCGGCCTTCGACGGCGAGGACCCCAACGGTCTTTGGACGCTCGAAGTCGCCGACGACGCCAACATCGACGTGGGAACCCTGCTCGGCTGGTCGCTGAGCGTCACAACCGCGGAACCGGTCACGGTTACGAACGCCAGCGGCGAGTATGGCTTCGCGGAGCTCAACGCCGGCGTTTACTCGGTCGTCGCGATCGTGCCGCCAGGCTGGGCGCCAACAGTTCCCGCGAACAGCCAGCATGAGGTAACCCTCGCGTCGGGCGAGGTCGATATCGCCGTCAACTTTGGCAACCGCCAGGGTTCCGTTCGCGGCCTGAAGTGGAACGATCTGGACAACGACGGCGTCCGCGACGAAGGCGAGCCCGGATTGCCCGGCTGGACCATCTACATCGACGTGAACAACAACGGGCACTTGGACAACGAGCAGTTCACGGTCGCGTCGACGCAGGCCGCGCTGCCGATTCCCGATTTCGGGACAATCACATCGCATCTCCAAGTCAGCGACCTGGCCTCGGTGGCGGACGTCAATCTTTCGATCTCCATCCAGCACTCTTACGTTACCGACTTGGACGTGTATCTGATCAGCCCATCGGGGACGCGCGTGGAGTTGTTCACCGACGTGGGCGGCACGACCGAAAACTTTGACCACACCGTATTCGACGACGAAGCGACCACGTCCATTTTGGTCGGAGTCGGACCGTTCAGCGGTTCCTTCCAGCCTGAGGAAC
This sequence comes from Planctomycetota bacterium, assembly GCA_031407585.1. Lineage (GTDB taxonomy): Bacteria > Planctomycetota > Planctomycetia > Pirellulales > Lacipirellulaceae > Lacipirellula. The sequence goes on from JANOIK010000106.1 coordinate 2,348, forward strand.
TCCTGTCGGGCTTCGATGGCGAGAACCCCAACGGTACGTGGACCCTCGAAGTCTCGGATGACTCCGGCAACGACGTCGGCGATTTGCTTGGCTGGTCGCTCACGCTTACGACCTACGAATCTTCTACCGTCACCGACGCCGCGGGGGAATTTGCCTTCGTCGACCTGCCGCCGGGACCGTATGTGGTGCGTGAGACGGGCCAGGCGCACTGGACGCCGACGTTCCCCGTGAATCCCGCATTGCACGCCGTGGTGCTCGCCACGGGGGAGCAGGCGACGTTGCGCTTCGGCGACCACTCCGACATCCGCCCCGGCGACTATGACCGCGACGACGACGTGGACGGCGATGACATTCTCGTCTGGCAGCGCGAACTGGGATTGGCGAACCTGAGCGCCGGATCTGGCGCCGACGGCAACTACAGCACGACAGTCGACGCGGACGACCTGGCCGTCGTGACCGCGCACTTCGGCGAGGGTGGGCAGCAGGCGCTCGCCGCGGGGAGTAGCAGCCTGGGTAGCGGGCCCAATAAACCCTTGAGCGTCGTCGATGAGGCGTTCGCGGAGCTCGACGCAGCCTCGTTGGCCGGGCCGATGGCTTCGGGCATTACCCCGCGATTCGCGACCGGCGCGGCGCGGCCGCGGTTCCGACCGCTGGCGGCGACCGTGCGGCCCGCCGTCGCTGCCACGCCGCTACTGCTGGCCATCACCCACGGGGAGGGAGACGATCCCGCCGCGGATTCGGCCTTCATCGACGTCGCAAGTGCACTCGAGGTCGATGCGACGCTCGAGTCCGAACTCTCCTGAAGCCCCCTCCGCGCCGGTTGTGCCGATTCTGCCGCTTGCAGCAGTTGGCTTCTTTCCCACCGCCCGCGAGGCGCCCCCCGCAACCTAGATTTGCATAGGACGTGCGCGCGTCCGTGAAAAACTTGCCGCAGCACGCGTCCAAACCGTCGTTTCCTTGCCACGCGAGAGAGTGTTTTATGTGGGCCGTCGACTCCGTCGGATCGTGGATCTCGGGCGGGCTTCACGACTCCTGGGTCTGGGTGTGCGGCCTGACGTACCAGGAGTGGTTCCTGCTCTTGGGCATCGCCTCGGCCGCCGGGTTTCTCTGCATGCGCGGCTTTGGGTCGCGAACCAACTACTAACGCGCGAGCGCGCCTCCGCCCGTCAGAACGCCCCGAACGAATGCCACCGATGATGATGCTCCCGATGCTCGCCGCCGCGTTTTCTGCCCAAGGGCTGCTCGTCGATACGACGGCGCTGGCCGCGGTGGCGCTGGTCGGATACCTCTTTGGCCGCCGCCAGCGCTCGAGCGAGTCGACCCCGATCGATCCCGCGCTGCGCGACGAGCTGCAGCGGGCCCAGTCCATCGCGGAAGATCTCGCCCGGCTCACCTCGAGCATCGGCGTCGAGGCGGCGGCTCATGGCCGCAGCGTGGACGTCTTCCGGCGTCAACTCGGCGCCATGCAAACGCGGCCGACCGAGGCCGAGTGGCCCCGGCTACGCGACAACGCCGACCGCCTGCTCGGCCCCACGCTCAAGCTTTACACGAATCTCATGGTGGCGTGCGACCTGCTCCGCCGCCAGAAGCGATCGCTGGTCGCCTTCACCGGCTCGCGCATCGATCACGCCACAGGCCTGCAGAACCGTCGCTCGCTCGAGGAGCAACTCGACGCGTTCTTTTCGATTCACGCTACGGGCAAGCGGCGCTTCGCGGTGGCGCTGTTCAGCGTCAGCGCCGCGGGCGACGACGAGCCCGACGTCGGCGAGTCCCGGCTGCGGCGCATCGCCGGTCTGCTCGAAGAGTGCCTTCGCGACGACGACGTGGCCGCCCGTTACAGCCAGGACGAATTCGTGGTGCTCATGCCGCACACGGCGCTCAGCGGGGCGCTGGCGTTCAGCGAGCGACTGCTGGTGCGGTCCATTGCCGATCTTGGTTGTCCGGTGTGGGGCGGCGTCGTCGAGGCCGCCAGCGACGAGACGCCGGAGAAGCTGCTCTCACGGGCCGACTCGGCGCTCTACAGCGCTCGGGCCGCGGGCGATTCCGCGCTGTTCCAACACAACGGCCAAGGCGTGCGGCGCCACGCGGTCGACTTGCCTCCCAGCCCCGCGGCCGCGGATGGCAACTGGGCCGACAGCGAGTTGCACGCGGTGGCGCTCTAGCCCCTGCGGCCTGTTCGCGAACCTGTCGCGCCGAGGCGCCCCGAGGCGTCCGACCGACGTAATCGCGTGCCGAAACCCGCGAAACTCGGCGGTTTCTCACTGTGGCGAGCCGAACATTGACGCCCTTCGGCCCAATGATTTAGATTGGTTCGTGTCCTACGAGGCGGTGCAGTTTCCTCGCCCTGCCATGGACAAGCCACGATGCTCCGCGGCGCCGCACGGCACGCGTCTGTCTCGCGCGCTCGCACATGGAGTTGATTGAAAGGAGATCGCCATGCCGTTGTTTGAAGTTGAAACGGACAGTCACATCATCATCACCTGGGCCAAGGATAGCGACGACGCCTCGAGCGTCGTGAATGGCGCCTATCCGCACGACACGGTGCTGCGGCTCACCAAGCGGCCGCGCGACACGTGGGTCATTTCCAAGAGCGCTCTGGGCCTGAACGGAAAGAGCGACCCCTGCAATACGGCCCGCGATTGCCTGTCGAAAGCCGGCGGCGACAAGATTCACGCCATCCGGCTCTACATGCACGAGACCGGCTCCGACCTGGAGCAGGCGCAGAAGGCCATCGAATCGACCATGGTCATGGGCTGGTGAGCGAACGTCGCTGACGCCCTCGACCACGAACTACCTTGCCGCGCTGTGCCGCTTACCAGTAGCGGTTGGGCGTCGTGGCTCCCGGCGTCGGCGTGGTGGGCGTCGTTGTGCCGCCGCTGGCCGCCGGCGTTGTTGTCGAGCCAGTCGAAGGCGTTCCGCCGGTCGACGTCGACGGCCGCGTTGCGACTTGCACTTCGGGATAAGCGGTCGTCCCGCCCGTGGTCGACGGGTAAGATCCCGTACCGCCCGGTCGATAGGGCTGCGCGGTGGCCGCCATGCTGGCCGTCGCTGTCTGCACCGCGCCCTGCGCGTTGCCGGCAAGATTCGCTGCGGCCGTGCTCGCCTGGCCATAGCGCCCGGCGGCATCGCTCGCCGCGCCGTTCATTGTCGCGTTCACTGCCCCAGTCGCTTGCGTGGCTTGGCTCGCCAAAGTCGAAGCAGCGCCCGCAACAGGATTCGTCGCGGCCGTTGCGCCCGTGCCATAGCGCGGGGCTCCAAACGACGGCAACCCGGGCAGCGAGCCCGCGGCGCCGGCGCCAGTGGTCGGAGTGGTGACGCCCGCGGTCGTCCCGCTCGGCGGCGTGCCGTACAGCGGAGCCGTGCTCGCCGCGGCGCCGTAGCGGCCGTCAACTGCCGGAGTGGTTGCCGCGACTGCCTGCGTCGTCGGCTGCGGCGGGGCCGAAGGATTGTAAGGCGTGGCGGCAATGCTGCCGAGATTGCCGCCGATCGCGGGCGTCGTCGCCGTCGTGGCGCCGCGGGTGGCAGCGCTCGCAACGCGGCCTGCCACGTCAGGCGTGAACGCCGGCGCCGAAGTGCTCGGGTAGCCGGCAGGTGCGGTGGTGGAAGCAATCGCCGAGCTCGCCGCCGGGGCAATCGTGCCGGCCGTGGCCGCGGTGCGACCGGGCACAAACGGGGCCGCCTGGCCGCCGCTGGCTTGCGCGCCGGCCGAAGTCGCCGTCGACGTGGTCGCTAGGGAATTGGTCGCGCCCGTCGTGCTGGGCTTGGCCTGGTCCGAGGGCAGCACCGGCGCCGAATGCGCCACCGCGGTGCTCTCGGCCGTGGCCGTGTCGGTCTTCCACCACGCCATCTTCGGCGTCGTCTTGCAACCGATCGAGCTCACCCCAGCCAGGGCAAGCAATCCCGCGGCAAACGTCGTTGTCTTCATGGCTTCCGTGCCTTGGTTCCCACTTGCGAGCGTCGCCATCCATGGCAACGCGGCGCGATGGCGGCCGCGACTCCGTGCGGCAAAACCTTCGCAGCCTCTCTCGCGGCACGCGTGCCGCGCTACGAGGCTTCTACTCGCCTTTTCGGCTGGAGCGGGTTGTCCCGGCCAGCAAATCTTTTCCGCTTGCAACGATAAATCACTTGCGACGCCCTCGCGGCGCCAGCACTTACCGCGTCGCGCACCTTGGGCGGCGCGCGGCGGATTATAGAACCGGGCGACTTCCGGTCAACG
>JANOIK010000498.1:0-2159 GCA_031407585.1 Planctomycetota bacterium
GGCGGCACGACCGTCCACCTCGATGGCGGAACGCTCAGCATCGTCACGATGACCAAGTCCGCAGCATCTGCTACGACGTTGAACCTCAACGGCGGCACGATCCAATCGCGCGGCAGTGGCATTATCGTTCCAGGGACGATCACTGGCGTGGCGCCGGGCACGGATGGCGCGGTCGTACGGGCCGGAGGAGCCAAGTTCGACACTAACGGATTCGACTCGACCGTCGATGCACCGCTGGTTCACGACAACGCGCTTCTCGCCGTCGCCGATGGCGGTCTGACAAAGAGTGGCGCCGGCATCTTGACTCTGAGCGCGACCAGCGCCAGCGCCTACGCGGGTCCGACCGCGATCAACGGCGGCACCTTGGTCGTCAACGGCACGCATGGATTCAACAGCCAATCCGCGCCAGTCGCAAACTATGCGGTCAACGCCACAGGGCGGCTCGCGGGCATCGGTACGATCGGCGATGGCATTGCAGCCATCGGCATCGACGTCAATAACGGCGGCACGATTAACCCGGGCGACTATAATGCGTTCCCCAGCCCGGGAACTCTCAATGTCAATGGCGGCAGCGTCATCTTCGGCGCCGGCGGCCGCATGGAAGCGATGGTCGACGCGTCGCCCGGCTTCAGCGATCTGTTGTCGGTGACCGGCGGGGGCACGATCAACCTCGCCGCTGCCAGCAACGTGCTGAAGGTCACATCGGCGTCGCCCATTCCGCTCGGCCAGTCGTACACGATTGCCACGGGTACGTCGCTGACCGGCACGTTCGAACTTGTCACGCCGGGCTACACTGCCACCTACAACGCGACGTCGGTCATGGTGCAGCGCACGGGCAACTCGGCTGACTTCGATCTGGACGGCGACATCGATGGCGACGACCTCCTCACTTGGCAGCGCAACCTGGGGACGATCGGCGGCGCCACGCAGCAGACGGGCGACGCCAACAACGACGGCGACGTCACGGGAGCCGACCTGACCGTTTGGCGGGCCCAGTTCCCGACGGCGCCGTTCCTGGTCGGCTCCGGCGCGCCAGTACCCGAGCCCGGCATGTTGGCCCTCGCGGCCATCGCCGTGTCGGCCCTCGTTTCGGCGGCTCGCCGTCGTCGGGCCTAGAAACTTCGGACGAACGACATGATCGCCGCGCTGGCCGGGGGGCCTAGCGCGGCGCGCAGCGCCATCGTTCGTAATCTCGCGGGGCGAGTGGTTCCTAGTGAACCGCTCGCCCCGTTTTTTTGCGCGCCCCGCGACGCTACAATGTCGGGACTCGTCCCCCCACTTCTTTTCGGAGGTTTCGTCGCCATGCGCTACGGGCTGCTCACTCTGCTCACCATCGTTTTCGCGTGTTCGTCGGGCGCCCTGCGCGCCCAAGACGGGCTGACCGCCACCGCCGTGATTCGCGGCGACGACGCCGGCGGCCAGATCAGCCGGCACATCTACGGGCACTTTGCCGAACACCTGGGACGGTGCGTGTACGACGGCCTGTGGGTCGGTGCGGACTCGCCCGTCCCCAACACCCGCGGCATCCGCAACGACATCATCGATGCCCTCAAAGCCACGAACATCCCCAACCTCCGCTGGCCGGGCGGCTGCTTTGCCGACGACTACCACTGGCGCGACGGCATCGGCCCGAAGGAGGATCGCCCCAAGACCATCAATATGCACTGGGGCCAGGTCGTCGAGACCAACACCTTCGGCACGCACGAGTTCCTCGACCTGTGCGAGCTCATCGGCGCCGACGCGTACATCGCCGGCAACATGGGTAGCGGCACGCCGGAGGAGATGCGGGATTGGATCGAGTACATGACCTACGACGGCGATAGCGACCTGGCCAACCTGCGGCGCAAGAACGGCCGCGACAAGCCGTGGAAGGTGCCGTTCTTTGGCGTCGGCAACGAGAACTGGGGCTGCGGCGGCAACATGCGGGCCGAATACTACGCCGACCTCTACCGCCAGTACGCCAGCTTCTGCCGGGAGTTCAGCGGCAATCAGCTCACCCGCGTCGCCTGCGGCCCGGGCGGGTACGACCAGGCGTGGTCCCGCGTCGTCATGGACCGCATCGGAAATCGGATGCAGGCGCTGTCGATCCATTTTTACACCGTGACCCCCACGTGGCAGAACAAGAGCGACGCCACGGGCTTCGACGAAGCCAACTGGTT
>JANOIK010000302.1:0-2581 GCA_031407585.1 Planctomycetota bacterium
GTTGCGCAACCCGAAGGCTTGGCTCGACGCCGCGGGCCAGATTTTCTTCACGCTCGGCGTGGGCTTCGGCATCATGATCAACTACTCGAGCTACCTGCGCGAGAAAGACGACATCGCCCTGAGCAGCCTCACCGCCACGGCAATCAACGAGTTCTCCGAAGTCTGCCACGCGGGTCTGATCACAATCCCGGCCGCGTTCATTTTCCTCGGCGCCTCGGCCCTCACTTCAGAGCCCATGAGTTCGACGTCCCATGTGGGATTCGTGGTGCTTCCCAACGTGTTCGATTCGATGCTCGGCGGCCGCGTGTTCGGCTTCATGTGGTTTTTTATGCTCTTCATCGCGGCAATCGCGGCGTCGGTCTCGATGCTGCAGCCGTGCATCGCGTTTCTTGAAGAAGGCCTCGGTCTCAAACGACGATCGTCCGCGGCCCTGCTCGGCCTTATTGCGGCCACCGGCTGCGCGTTCGTGCTCTACTTTTCCAAGGACAGCCGCGCGCTCGCGACGTTCGATTTCTGGGGCGCGACCGTATGCATGATTTTCCTCGCTCTGTTTCAGACGATACTCTACGGCTGGGTCTTCGGCATCGAACGCGGCCACCAAGAACTTCATCGCGGTGCGCAGATTCGCGTGCCGCGGTTTTTCCAGTTCGTGCTGAAGTACGTCACGCCCGCATATCTGCTGGGAATTCTCGTCGCGAATGGCTACTACGAGCTTGGGGGCGAAGTCGCGAAGCTGCGGAAGGACAAGGTCGCCATGCTGTCGATCGGATTCGTCGGCGCCGTCCTCGCGGTCTTGATGGTGTTCACGCACTTCGCGGGACGACGATGGAAACGTGAAGGCCGTTTGACCACCGCGGCAACCGAATCAAGCTCCTAACAAACGGGCGCGCCGACATGGGACCAACGATTGCCGGATGGACGATCATGATCACGTCGATCGGCTCGGTTTGCGCGCTGACCGTGTTCTGCTGTTACCGGCTCATCGTTCCCGCGCACATCGACGAGGAGCACGACGGCGAAGTCCACGTGCCGTTTGATCCTTAACCGCCCATGACGCTCGAACAACTCATTCCTGTGCTGCAGGTGGCCGTCGGCCCCACGATCCTCATTTCGGGGATCGGCATGCTGATCCTGTCGATGACCAACCGCATCGGTAGAACAATCGACCGTTCGCGCGCCTTGGTCGAGCTGCGACGCCACGCGGACGACGGCGAACTCGTTCGCATCGAGCTGCAGCTCAACATCCTCTGGCGGCGAGCCCGGCTGCTGCGGTCGGCCATTTGGCTGTCCGGCATCGCGGTGCTGCTCGATGCTCTTTTGATGCTGATGCTATTTCTCGGGTCGTTGGCTCAGGTCAACCTGGCCGTGCTGATCGCGTTGGCGTTCATGCTCTCGATGCTCGCGTTGATCGCGTCGATCTGGCTGTTCCTGGAAGACATCAACCTAGCGCTGCGGGCGCTGGATCATGAGTGTCAGTTTGAAGGTCGGCAGAAGTAGCGAACTGCGGGAAGTAGCGATCCACGACATCGTGAAATGCCGCGGGTGACGCGATCGTCGCGACGTGCTTGCGGAACTCGCGGGCGCCCGGGCGGCCTTGGGCGTAGCAGCACGCGTACTTGCGCATGAGCACGGACGCCTTCACGTCGCCGAAGCGCTGGCGCACCAGCGCGAAGTGATGAAGCATGAGATCGCGCTGCTGGTGCAGCGTCGGATCGGGCGGCACGGCTTCGCCGCGAATCGCTGCGGCGGCTTGCGCGTAGAGCCACGGCTTGTTGAGCGCCGCGCGGGCAATCATCACGCCATCGACGGGGTAGCGTTGGAACGCGGCGACGACCTTCTCGGCCGAATCGAGATCGCCGTTGCCAATGAGCGGGATGCGGCGCAGGTGCGGCTTGATCGCGGCGATGCGGTCCCAGTCGGCGCTGCCGCTGAACATGTCGGCGGCCGTGCGGCCGTGAACGGTGAGCGCCGCAGCGCCGGCGCCTTCGACGACTTGTGCGACATCGATCGCGTTGATCTGGTCGCGCGTGCAGCCGAGCCGGATCTTCGCGGTGACGGGCGTCGGCGCGGCGGCGGCAACCACTTGCTCGATAATCTGGCCCATTCGATCCGGAAATCGCAGCAGGTACGAGCCGCTGTGGGCCTTCTGCGTCACCTGACGCACAGGGCAGCCGAAGTTGATGTCGACCACGCTCACGCGGTATTCGTGGGCCAGCCGGGCGGCAACCTTCGCGAGCGTCGGCGGGTCGTTGTCCCAAATCTGCACGGCCAGCGGTCGCGGCTCCTCGGCCACGCCCCACAGACGGTCGGGGTGCTCGGCCTGCTGCTCCTCCAGCCAGACGAACCCGCGGGCGTTGACCATCTCGGTAGCGAGCAACCCGGCGCCGCCGAACTCGCGGACGATCTGGCGGAAGGCGTAGTTGGTAAACCCCGCCATCGGCGCCTGCAGGATCGGCGGGTCGATCAGCAGCGGGCCGATGTAGAACGGTTGAGCGATCGGAGCGAGCGCGGGCGCGTCCTGTAGCGGCGGCGTGTCGATGGCGTTGAGAGCGGCGATCGACATTGCAGGGCGCCCGGAGGC
>JANOIK010000304.1:0-1678 GCA_031407585.1 Planctomycetota bacterium
TTGGCGTCTGCGCCGTGCGCCAGCAGGCGCTTCACGGCGTCGGCGCCACCCGCGGCGGCAGCCAGCATCAGTGCGGTGGTGCCGTTGGCCTTGGCGGAATTGACGTTCGCGCCGCCGGCCACGAGCGCATCAATCATCGGCGCGTTGCCGTTGGTCGCCGCGAGCAGGAGCGGCGTAATGCCGCCAATCCGGGTCGTGGGGGCCACTGACGCCCCGGCCGTGAGCAGCATCTGCGCCATCTCGACGTCGTCGTTGAGCGCGGCCCAGTGGAGGGCGGTCATGCCGTCGCCATGGGCAGCGTTGACGTCGACCTTCTGCTCGAGCAGCACGCGCATCGCGTCACGGTCCCGGCTCATCGCAGCGTCGGCGAGCCGTGTGTCCCGCGCTGCCTGGGCAAACGCTTCCAGACCAAAGCCGACCTGCGCCGCGGCGCACACGGCAACCGCGAATGCCAGCCTGCAGACGATGCGATTGGGTGACATGTCTCAGCTCCTAGAGTCCGGTTATGTAACCCGTGCTGTCGCCAACGCTCTCGACCTTGACGTCCAGCTTGTGGAGCAGCGTCAGCCACACGTTGGCCATTGGCGTCCCCTCCTTGCACGTCAGATGCAGGTTGCCCTTGAGGCTGCCGTTCATGTGGCCGGCGAGGAACAGCGGACAGCGCTTGTGCTCGTGGATATTCGAGTCGCCCATCGGGCTGCCGTAGATCACCACGGTGTGATCGAGGAGGTTGCCGTCGCCATCAGGCGTGTTCTTGAGCTTCTCGAGGAACGGCGCGACGTGGCCGACGTGGTACGCGTTCAGTTTGGCGAACTCGGCGATCGTCTCGGGGTTCTGGCCGTGATGTGACAGCGAGTGGAACGGCTGATTGATGCCGCTCTCCGTGAAGACACGGTTGCTGGCATCGCGGCCCATCTTGAATGAGCTGATGCGCGTCAGGTTGGCCATGAACGCGAGCGCCTGGAGGTCGAACATCAGCTTGACGTGCTCGCCGAACGAATCCGGTACGCCCATTGGCGCCTCGGGGATGGCGCGCTGTTCGCCCTGCGCGTTGAACTGCTCAATCTTGCGGATGCGCTGTTCGACCTCGCGAATGTCATCGAGGTAGCCGTTCAGCCGGACGCGATCGCCTGAACCCAAGTTGCGGCGCAGTCGCGCCACGTCCTGGATGATGACGTCGAGGATGCTGCGATCGACGCGCTGCCGTTCGCGACGCTCCTCGACCGTACCGCCGTCGCCAAACAAGCGCTCGAAGACCGTCCGCGGGTCGCGCTCCATCGGCAGCGGCTTGGTCGGCGAGGCCCAGCTGATGGTGTCGGCATAAACACAGGCGTAGCCGTAGCCGCACGCCCCTGTGCCGTCCACGTTCTCGATGCACAACTGAATCGATGGAATCGGCGTCTCGTGTCCGAAGTGCCGCGCGTAGTGCTGATCCATCGACGTCCCGGCGAGCACGTCGGAGCCTTCGGTGAGTTTCGGCTTGGCGGCGGTGAGGAAGACGGCCGTTGAACGGTTGTGGTCGCCACCCTCTTCCGACAGCGTGTCGGCGGCGGCGTTGTCCTGGTCGGTATGACTCACGACCGTCAGGTACTCCCGGTACGGCTCGAGGGACTTCAGCGTTTGCGTGAACTCGAAGTCCGCGCCTTCGGCTGCCGGCGACCAGTAATGTTTTCGCCCG
>JANOIK010000311.1:0-1578 GCA_031407585.1 Planctomycetota bacterium
CCCAGGCCAACCTTCTGGAAGGCTACGCCGCCAGCGCCAAATTTTTCGGGGAGCGTCAACTTCGCCCCGGCTTGCGTCACCCCGATTCGCGCGAAGGCGTCGATGAAGATGCTGGGGCTGGTGGAGCCAGTCGTCAACACAGAATCGCCGCTGGCGGAGTTGACCAACGCCCCAGTGCCGCCGACACCCGCGCCGCTGAGCATGAGACTTTGAATCGTTTCGTCTCGCGCATTCACGTCGAACGATCCGCTCTCAACGATGACCTGGCCGCCTATTTGATCGCCGCCCGTGCCTGCGAGTTGAACCGTCGCGCCGTCGATAGTGATGGAGCCCGTGGCACTCGCGGCGGCGCTACTCGTCTTCGCCAGTCGGACGACGCCTTCGTTCGCGAAGAGGCGTATGGAGTGGTTACTCGTCTCGCCGGAAATCACGAGCGTGTTGGGATCGGCCTTAATCAACCGGGCGTCATCGGCTAATTCGATGAAGCGGCCAGAGAGGGTGACGTCGCCGACCCCTCGAACGGTGAACCCATTGCCTACGCCTCCGGCAAGGAAATAAACGTCTCCCGTCCAATCGGCGGGCGTCAGGCTCGAATTCCGCAGTAGGGTGGGGCCGTCCACACTCAACCTCTCGGCGACGATCGTCAGCCCGTTCAGGTCGAGATCGCCCAAGCCAGACAATAGTGTTCCCGACACGGGGCTGCCAAGAGCGGCGGCGTTTTCCAGCTTGAGCTGACTACTTACCGACGTGTCGCCCGTGTAAAGGTTGTGTCCGCTCAGCGTGAGCGGACCAGTCACGTCCAAATGTAAGGAACCTCCGCCGAGACCGTCCTGTAGCACGCCGGCGAAAATAGACGGCGTATTTAATGTGCCGACAGTGAGCGTCGCTGGCGTGCCACTGGCGTTCTGCACTACTGGGGCGCCGGGCGTGGCGTTGGTCGAGAATTCGTCGACGCGTGCGCTATGCCCATTCAGAGTGAACGTGCCCGTGCTGCCGGGGCCGAACGCCAAATCACTTCCCGACACGAATGGCACGCCCGGCAGCGCCCCAGCGTTTCCCAACGACACGTTGCCGGCGTTGATCAGCAGGTCGGTGGAAAAGTTGCTGTTGTTGGCGGCGTTGAGCGAGAGTGTTCCCGCGCCGTTCTTGGTGAGGGCTAGATTGCCGGCGCCGAGGGCGCCGTTGATCGCCGTGTTTCCGCTGCCCGCGATCGTGAGCGCGTTGCTCCCGTGCGTCACCGCGCCGCCGACCGTCAACAGGCTGCTCGAATTGTTCGTCCAGGATTGCGGCGCCGATAAACTTAGCGCGGGCGTAATCGTGTTGATTCCAGCGCCCGGATTCACCGTGATCCCGCCGCTCCCCAGCGTCAGCGTGTTTGTGCCCGCGCCTGTTTGAATGCTCACCGGGCCGGTGCTGTTGAAGGAGAGTCCCAGGGCTGCTTGAGCGGCGTTGAGATTGACCGTTTGCGCCGTGTTGACGGTCTCGATGTTAAAGATCGCCGTATCGCTCGCCCCCGGCTTCGCCGCCGGATTGGGCGTGGTGGCGTTTGAAAACAGCGACCACGTTGTGGTCGTGTTC
>JANOIK010000315.1:0-2357 GCA_031407585.1 Planctomycetota bacterium
GAATCCAGCAAATCGACCATCTCATGCGGCTGAACGCCGCGCCAATCGATTCGATTGAAGCCGATGGGAAAGAGAGACTCGAGCAAATCGAAATACTTCTGATTGCCCCGCGAAACGTTGATCGCGCCCGCGGAAATCCAAAGACGAACGGACTCCAGCAGGTGCAAATCCCCAACAGCCAAAGCATCGCTGGCGCCGTCGGCGCCCTGATGCCGCCGAATGTCGTCTAGGATTCGTCGCCAAAGTTGATCGAAGTCGTCGTCCATCGGGCGGAGAAAGGGACGCAGTCTTGTAGGATGGGTCCGCGGTCCGCCGAGAACCCATCACAATTTAGCGATGCAAACGAGCACGGTCGCTGCGTCTCCCTTTGCCCCTCCACGGTCGCGTCCGTGACTCACTGACTTAAATGAACGCCGCGCGCCCCGGCCAGGCTCACATGCGTTCAAAACCACAGTCAGCTTTGCAATAGCCAGCGCCCCTTAACGGCGGCGCCGGCCTGTCCCCACGGTGACGCAGCCCAACATCAGCAGCAGCAGCGATGAGGGCTCGGGGACACAACATTTCGGCGTGAGGATGAGATCAAATGTCCTGAGGACAGCCATGGCGGGATCCGGCGGCGCAGCGGCTTTCTTCAAGTTGCGCTCGTGAAGGAATAATCCCGTCATGCCGAAGCCGTTGCCGCTGTCCGATTGCGTCCCGCCGATCATGAACATCGTTGCGTTGTTGATGTCATCATTCGTCGGCGTCGTAAAGCCGGTTGAGCCTGGCATCGGCATACCCGTCACGGCCGGCGGTCCAGGCGGGTTCGGGCCATTTGGATGAAAGTGGGCGTGGTGGTCATGGGATCCACTGCTTCCGGCGACGGACGGATCGAGATTCGCCGGGACGCTCATGTCGTCGGTCTTAACCGTGAAGCCGCACCATTCTTTGCCCGTATTGTTCGTGATCATCAACTGGAGTTGGATGCGTAAACCGCCGGTGGAGCTAAAGGGAGATGGCGGATTCGCGGGATCGTCCGTGGGAAGTGCGGTCTGCGTGAACGTGAACTTGTACTCGTTGCATTCGGTGAACGCGGCAGTAATCTTGATGGTGCCCTGTTGACTGCCCACGTCACCCGCGTCGTAAGTGACGCTGCCGTTACCGTAAGCGACCTTGTACTTAGCGTTGTTAAAGTCCGCGGTCGTGCCGTCGGCGTCCGGAAGGTTCGTCCCGCTTGCGACCGGGACGAATGCCGCGCGAGTCACGTTTGCGCTGCTTAGCGTTGCTAAGAGCATGACTGCTGCGATCAATCGAAGACTTTGTGTTTGGACCATGGTGAGCTCCAGTTGACGAAAATGAGTTCTGACGCCGGCGCAAAAGTCTCAGTATCGGAGGTCACCCAAGGCGAGAGGCCACAGTGGGAGCCGACTTGTTGCAGGAACCCGCGTCGCAGACGGGGCGGATCGCAGAGAGAGAGCGATAGAAGAGAGGCGGCCAGCGAACGCGCGAGCGCTTCGAGCGCGGCGCGCGACGAAAAGAGCCAACCTCCTCACCGGCAATGCCGTGACGTGACAGATGGTCTTTGTCCAGGTCATTAGCAGGACTCTGCAATCTTTGCCTTGCTGGGCAGCCGCCAGCCGACTTGACCTTCACTACTTCCGCAGGCGACATACTAAGACTCGATAGCGAAGATCGTCAAGAAAATTCCCGCACATTTTGCCCGGAATCCGTCCCCCGTCTCCTGTCCACTGCGCACCGCCCACTGCCGACCGCCCACCTCCCCCTGCAGCGTTCCCGCCCGACGATCACAAAAAGCGCAAGCCAACAGTCCCGCACGCGCCGCCCACCAGCGAAGCGGCGGCACTCTTCGCCGTCCGTCCAGCCCTCGTACTTCATTTGCCGCCATTCCTGAAATGCGCGGCAAGAGCCGATTCAGAATTCTGCCCGAGCCTCACTTCCCTCAGCATCCCACGCACGTGTTCCTGCCCTCTGTCTCCCGGCTCCCTCCCCCCGCAAGAGGGGTGGCCCAAAAAATCCGTTCGACGCCCGCCCCCAAATTTGCTATGGTGGACATCGAAACACCATTAGCAATCCTGCAACGCGCCCAGGTTCTTTGGCAACTCAATCCACGTTCTCAAGCTCGACCGCAAAACGGTCGTGCCCGGACAAACTGCGCGCCGAGGTACACGTGAGAGCCGCAGTACGCCGTGACGAGCGGACACATTGCGGCCCAAAGCGGACAGAATAAGCCCCAAAGCGGACAGTATGAGGCCCGAAGCGGACAGAATGCCGAGCCCCAAAACGCACGGGACGACGTGATTTCCCGAGCAACTCGCTCGCAAACGGCCGATTCTGTCCAAAAACCAATGCGCGCACGC
>JANOIK010000318.1:0-5222 GCA_031407585.1 Planctomycetota bacterium
AATTTCCCTCCCGTCGGCGCGGGCAATCGGCCTCGAGTGCCTTTGCCTCGTCGAGCGGCTTAGCAGGACGCGTTATTACCGCGAACGAGTGAGGAGACCATGATCGAACGAACGTCCCAGAAGTTGCCGCACTTCGACCCGTCGCTGGCCGCCGCGATGCGCGACTACCAACGTCAGCGGCAGATGACGCTCGGCGACCTGCTCTTGGAAAACCGCGTGATCTTCCTGCAGGGGGAGATTTTCGACGGCAACGCCAACGAGCTGGTGATGAAGCTGCTGTACCTGCAGAGCGAAAATCGCCGCAAGGACATCCACTTCTACATCAACTCGCCCGGCGGCAGCGTCTCCGCGACGCTTGCCATCTATGACACGATGCAGATGATCTCGCCGCCCGTGGCCACGTACTGCGTGGGCCTCGCGGCCAGCGGCGGCGCCGTGTTGCTCGCCGGCGGCGCCAAGGGGAAGCGATTCGCGCTGACGCACTCGAAGGTCATGATCCACCAGCCGCACGGCGGCGTCGGCGGGCAGGTGTCCGACATCGAAATCCAGGCCAACGAGATCATCCGCACCCGGCAGGCGCTCAACGAGATTCTCGCCAATCACACCGGCCGCGCGCACGACGAAATCGCCAAGGCGTGCAATCGCGACTACTACATGACGGCCCTCGAGGCCAAGGCGTTTGGCATCGTCGACGACTTGCTCACCAAGCCGCCGGGTACGGGCGACGAAGGCGAAGACGATGAGTGAACATTGCAAATTGGCCAATGGCCATTTGCAAATCGCAAATTGCAGCAATACACGAGCCTCCGAATCTGATATTTGCAATGGCCAATTGCCGTTGGCCAATTTGCAATCAAGGAATCTTCTATGCCACTCGTTCCTTACGTCATCGAGAAGTCCGGCCGCGAAGAGCGGGCAATGGACATCTACAGCCGGTTGCTCAAGGACCGGATCATCCTGATGGGCTCCGGCGTGAATGACGACGTGGCGAACAGCCTCGTGGCCCAAATGCTGTTCCTGCAGAGCGACGACCCCAAGAGCGACATTCACCTCTACATCAACTCCCCGGGCGGCAGCGTGACGGCGGGGATGGCCATTTACGACACGATGCAGTTCGTGACGTGCGACGTGGCGACCTACTGCATCGGGCAGGCCGCCTCCATGGGCGCCGTGTTGCTAGCGGCTGGAGCCAAGGGCAAGCGGCACGCGCTGCCCAACTCGCGCATCATGATCCACCAACCGTCCGCCGGCATGGAAGGCACGGCCGAGGACATCATGATTCACGCCACCGAGTACCGCAAAACCAAGGAGAAGCTCAATCGAATCCTCGCCGAACACACCGGCCAAACGATGGAGCAGATCGAGGCCCACACGGACCGCGATCATTTCATGTCGGCGCAGGAAGCCCACGAGTACCGCATCATCGACAAGGTGATCGCGAAGATGGGCGTGGGCTGAGACGCCATCGCGTGACCTGTCGATCGCCGGATTTCTACCGCGAATCACGCGAATCCGCGCGAATGGGAGGATGTGTTGCGTCGGATGTGTGTCAGTGCCAGTATGTAGGGCACGCTAGCATCGTGGCGGACTGCTGGCTTGTCTTTGATTCGCGAAGATTCGCGTGATTCGCGGTCGAGACTCTTTGCTTTCCAGGGCGACGCGAGCCCCGTCTGCCGGCGCCATTGACGCACGGCCAGCGTTTTCTTATTCCTCCCTCGCGAATAGGCGGTTGTCCGCAGGGCTGCGCGCGTGCGCCGTCTCTTGCGGTCGCCGTTAGTCCTTCTTCTCAGCAACGTCACGAGGCGCGCCACGGATGGCTAGGCCCTGGAATCTCGAACCGAGCGTCACGCGTCGTTGGCGACGCCGCACGGCAGTCGCAGCGTGGTGTGCGTTGGCGTTCCTCGCGAGCGGATGTCGCGCGGTCGATAACGCGCAGGTCGACGTGATGGAGCGCGAGCTGCGGATGCAGGAAGATAAAATCTACGAGCTCGAAGGCTACTTGATGGAGTATTCGGAGAAGCTTCGCGACTGCCGGTTGTGCCAGCCTGAAATGACGACCGAGTCGACGTCGCCCTCGACTTCCTCGACGCGATCATCGGCCAAGCCCGAGCCAACTCTCGCGATCGACCCGCCGCGGTCGACCTCGCGGCGCAGTCCGAGCGGCGGCCGCATCGTGCCGCCGATCGAGGACGCCGACATCCCGCCGGATGCGTTTGACGCGCCGCCGGTAGTCGTGCCACCCATCGAGCCTCCAGTGGAACCGGCGACGGCGCCCGAATCTGCGCCCCTTTCAACGCCCGAAGCGACGCCCATCGACCCTGCGGAGCTTGAAGATCCAGGGCTAGAGATCGGTCCGACGAGCGAACTCCAATGGAAGGGCGCTGCGCCGATCGCCACCACGCCGCCGGGGTCCGAAGCGCCGCCGTACATTCCCGACCCGGCCGATTACCAAACCGAAGCGGAGCCGGCGGTGGTCGCCGACGCGCCGGCCGTTGAGGCGCCCCAACTCATCGCCGCCGAGCAGACGGCGCCGAGCGTAGCCATCGAAGCAACGGCGGAGCCGATGCTGCCGCCCGCGACGGACGGCGAACGGCTTACCGCTCAGCGATTGAAAATCCAACGCATCTTCGGCAACGCGCCGGCGGAAGACACGGAAACGCCGGGGAGTCTGCTGGTCGTCGTCGAGGCTTTGAACGCCACGGACGAGCCGGTCGACGCCAACGGCACGGCGTCGCTCATGGTCACGCGCGGGGCGACTCAAGAGGATCTGCAGCCGATCGATCGTTGGGACTTCACTGCCGAGGAAACGCAGGCGGCCTGGCAGTCGTCGCAACTTGGCGACGGGTTGCATTTGGAGTTGCCGCTGCACGAGGTGGAATTGCCCGAGGGGCCAATCTATTTGTGGGTCCGCCTTGTTTCGGCCGACGGCGCCAACTTGCGGGCGCGCGTGATCTTCTCAGCGAGCGAGCTGGCGCCGCTGGATGCCGGCGCGGTGGAAGCGGCCGCGCTTGCCGAGCAGGAGGCCGCGGCGGACCAGGGCGGCGAAGCGCTCGTGACGACGACGCCTGCGGCGGCTGACGCGGTTGCGGAGGCGACGACGGCAAGCGCATGGCGCGCGTCGAGCGAACCGCTGAGCATCGATCGCGTTGAGGCGTATTCAACCACCGTTGGCTCGGCGGCGGGCCAGTGGACGAGCCAACCGCCGGGCGGGCGGGCGCCGTTGGCGGCGACGCCGCGCGTGGCGAGTGCGTCCGACGCCCCGCCGCGTTGGCAGCAGGGTTCGGGCGAGGCGCCGGCTTCGGATCGTGATGGGGCTTGGGCGCCGTTTCGGTAGCACGCGTACGCATGGTTACGCGTGTACCTGCTTCAGCCCCCCACCCCAGCCCACCCCACCAGGGGGAGGGAGCCCGAAGAATTCACAGGTTTAAAGCTTGCCGATTTTGGCGATCAGGTCGGCCGTGCGGCAGCTGTAGCCCCACTCGTTGTCGTACCAGCTCACGATCTTCAGCATGTTGCCGTCCATGACCTGCGTCCACGGGGCGGCGAACACCGAGCTGTGCGAGTCGCCGATAATGTCGGTCGACACGATCGGGTCCTCGGTGTAAGCCAGGATGCCCTTCATCGGGCCCTCGGCGGCGGCCTTCACGGCGGCGTTCACTTCCTCGACGGTCACGTTGCGCGCCATCACCGCGGTGAGGTCGACCACGCTGCCGGTGGTCACTGGCACGCGGAGCGAGATGCCGGTCAGCTTGCCCTTGAGCGCTGGAATCACGAGGCCCACGGCCTTCGCGGCGCCGGTGCTCGTCGGGATGATGTTCTGGGCCGCACTACGAGCCCGGTACGGATCCTTGTGCGGCATGTCCTGCACGCGCTGGTCGTTCGTGTAGGCGTGCACGGTGGTCATCAGGCCCTTGAGGATGCCGAACTTCTCGTGCAGCACCTTGGCGACCGGCGCCAGGCAGTTGGTCGTGCAGCTCGCGTTGGAAATGCACTTCAGGCCCGCGTTGAGCTGGTCGTCGTTGACGCCGAGCACGCAGGTGAGGTCGGCGCCGTCGTCGGCCGGGGCGCTGAGGACGACGCGCTTGGCGCCGGCCTTCAGATGGGTGTCGTAGCCCGGGGCCGTGTCGGTGCCGCGCTTGGTGAAAATGCCGGTGCTCTCGACGCACACGTCGACGCCCAGATCCTTCCAGGGCAGCTCGGCCGGGTTCTTCACGGCCAGGGCCTTGATCTTCTTGCCATCGACGATGAGGTTCTGATCGTCGTAGCCCACGGTGCCGGCGAAGCGGCCGTGCGTGCTGTCGTACTTCAGCAGCGTGGCGAGCATCTTGTTGTCAGTGATGTCGTTGATGGCAACGACCTCGAACTCGCTCGACCGGGCGTGCAGGATGCGGAAGGTAAGGCGGCCGATGCGGCCGAAACCATTGATGGCGACGCGAATGGCCACGGAATGACTCCTTCAAAGAACGATGTGGATTGTGAGGCGTACGCGCCGCGGCGACTGGTGCGCCGCAAGGCAGGGCCTGGCGGGAACGGCAGTCGCGCGGCGGTCTGATGGACAGACCGAGCTCGCAGTTTGGCGCAGCCGAACGGGCCATTGTACAGGTGGGGAGAGGGGGTCACAACGGGCTGGGCCGTTGGGGGGAAATGACGAATGGGACAGGGGGAGTTGAACCGCCAAGGACGCCAAGGACGCCAAGGTCGGAGGGGAACGGTGAACCATCAAGGCACGAAGACACCAAGGGGGGAGCGGAAGGGAAATGACGGAATTCGACTGACGAGTGGGGAGGGGAGGGGGGATTTGAATTTGGATTGTTGAATGCTGGGTGGGAGTTGGACGTTCCAATATTTGGGGAGTTGAGGCGTGATTTTTCGGGGGTTGGGTTTGAATTTTGTCACTGTTTGTGGGGGGCCCCGTGTTTGCGTTCTTAATCCCATAATTTTGGAGCGTCGCGCTGCGGGATGCGTCGGGGATTCTCGACCCGCGCGAAAACTGAGCGTTCCAAAATGGCGAGGGTTTTGGAATTTGTGGCGATTGGCGACGGCCGATTGGGTTGTTTCGTTGCAAGGTCATGGGGTGGGTTCGCGATGGGTGTGGAGCGTGCGCGGACCGCGACCACCGGTCGCGGCTTTGTGGGTCCATAAAAAAACACGAGCCGTGGGAGCGTATCGCCATCCATTGTTAGGCAAGGAGTAGCACCCACCGCGCGGGTTGGGTCGCGCTC
>JANOIK010000330.1:0-2554 GCA_031407585.1 Planctomycetota bacterium
GTGCGTCAATCGCGGCACGGCCGACCCGTCGGATGACGTGAACATCAATCGCGGCGACGCGTGGATCAGCGTCACGTCCCCCAACGAGGGGACGAGCTACGTGACCGCGTACACGCCGACGGTCGAGTCTTGGGAGCAGCGCAAAAGCGCCGCGACCATTTACTGGGTCGACGTGCAGTGGACGTTCCCGCCGCCGTCGGTGGGCGGCGGCGGACGCCGCGCCCTGCTGACGACCGTCGTCACGCGGCAGACCAATGGCGCCCCGATCGAAGGCTGGCTCGTGCGGTACGAGCTCGCCGACGGCGGCGGCAATCTCGCCGGCGGAACCACGGGCCAGGTCGTCGAAGTGCGGACCGACTCCGAGGGCCGAGCGAGCGTCGAGGCGACGCCCACAGCGTCCGGCGCCGCGAGCACGCCGGTGAACATTCAACTGATCCGCCCTGCGGGCGTCGGCGGCGACGATTCGCCGCGGCTCGTTGTGGGCACGGGCGCCTCGGTGATCCAGTGGACGAGCGGCTCGACCGACTACCTGCCGCCGGCCAGCGGCATGCCGGCCCCGAGTCTCTCCACGACCCCGACACCGGCGCCCACCACGGCGCCCCCGGGTGGCGTGTGGACCACGCCCGGCACGACCGGCGGCGCGCCGACCATGCCCTCAACGCCGGCGGCGCGCCCGCAGCTTCAGGTGACGCTCACCGGCGACCAGCAGGCCGTCGTCGGCGGGCAGGCGCAGCTCATATTGGAAATTCGCAATTTGGGCACCGCGCCGGCGACCAACGTTCGCGTGTTCGACCGCTGGGACGGGGGCCTCATGTACGTGCCGGATCCTTCCACAGGACGCACGCCCGATCCCAATCTCTTGGAAGTAGAGCTCGCGTCCCCTCCCGGAGGAACGATCGCACCCGGCAGCCCCCCGCTGCGAAAACCAGTCCCTTTCAACGTGATGCGAGCGGGCCGTTTCTGCCACAACGTCACCGTGACCTGCGCCGAGAACGCCAACGATAGCGGCACGCACTGCGTGACCGCCACGCAACCCGTCGAACAGCGCGCCGGTAGCGTGTCGGTCGTCAAAGAAGCGGAGCGGTCGGTCATCGTCGGTCAGGTCGCACACTTCCGCGTGACGGTTAAGAACACCGGTCCCATCGCGTTGGTCAATATCCGCGTGACCGATATCTACCCGACGAACTACTTCCGCGTGACGCCGCCGCCGGGGGTGACCGTCACCAATGGCGTCGTCGTCCGCATGATTGAACGCTTGGAGCCCGGCCAGTCCGCCTCGCTTCCGGTCGAAGCCACGGCCCTGCAGCCGAGTCGCCCCGTCTTGCCGTTTCCGCGAGTGGACGTCAGGGCGCAAACGGACCCGCCCACCGCCGAAGTCCCCACGTCCAATGAATGGGAGATGGAGATTCTCGGTCCGCAAGGCGGCGGACCAGCCGTTCCGCCCGCAGGCGGCGCGGGCACGCTTGGCGCCGCCCCGCCGTCAGGGACAGGCCCGATCCGCGTCAACGTGACGTTCGACACGCAGCCCGCCCGTATCAACTCGCGGGCGAACTGCATGGTCACGCTCACAAACACGGCCGCGACGGTCGACAGCAACGTCGAGATGGTGCTCGTCCTGCCGTTGCAGGTGGTTCCAGACGTGGCCGGCATTCAGGCGCCGCCCAGCGTTTCGGCCCGTCGCGAGGGCGACCGATTGATCTTCACGCCCGTCGCGGCGTTGCGGGCCGGCGAGCCCATTCGCTTCATTATTCCGCTCAACGTCATGGGCCCGGCCGGACTTGCGGAGATTCGAACTTTTGTCCGCAGCCAGAACATGCCGCAGAGCGTGCGCCCGGACTCGCTCGACATCGTGAGCCAATAGCGCTCGCGTCGCATGCCCCGCCGCGGCACACTAGGGGCATGCCCCGCTTCGTGTTGCTGCATCACCAGTGCCCGCCCCATCTCGGCACGCCGAGCCATTGGGATCTCATGCTCGAGCAGGGCGAGGCTCTCGCTACGTGGCGGCTACTGGAGCTGCCTTCGCCTATGGCGGCGCTCGTGCCCGCCGTCAAGCTCGCCGATCACCGCGTCGCTTATCTCGATTATGAAGGCTCCTTGAGCGGCGATCGGGGCGACGTGCAGCGAGTCGATGCGGGGTCGTACGAGTCGATCGAAAGCACTGCGATTCGTTGGGCGATTCACTTCGACGGCCAACTTCTCTCTGGGCCAGCGGTGCTCGAACTCCGCGGCGGAGACGAGTGGACGCTTTCCGTGCAGTAGCAGCAGCCCGGCCGGTGTCGAGCCAAGAATCGCCTCGCCGCGTATACTGCCGCCATGCTTTCTCGCGTACGCTCCAATGCTTCGAAGGGTCGCCGGCTCGGTCTCGAACTGCTCGAAGACCGCCGCCTACTCATCGCGGGAGTAACAGTCATCACGCACGGCGCCCAGGTGTTCGGCGGTCTGCCCGATTGGACGGTCGCGATGGGCCAGGCCGTGCTCGATCGGGCCGACGGCGCCGCGACCGCCCGCAACGTCGGCAGCCTGTTTCAGCACAACCCCACCACCGGCCAGTGGC